>JBOFGJ010000936.1:0-1286 GCA_051649065.1 Flavobacterium sp.
CAATTGAACAAGAATTTTGGACCTACGGAGTAATACCTATAGAAGTCATTAATCAAAATAGAGAAAGGTCAGATATCTACATTCTAAATGAGAAGAAAACCTTCTACGATTTAGAGATGAAAGAGTATAAACCTAATAATAAATAAACATATAAGCCTAATTACGAGAGTAGTTAGGCTTTTTTATGGGGTATTTATATCTCATTAATAGACGGTTATACAAAATAGTATAAATGTTGTATTTTTAGGGACTGTCTAAACCCAGAATCAGCGATAGACATATAAACGAAAAGCAATTATACAAAATAGGTCTGAATTAGTGATTTCAGCATACTATAGTATGGTTATAGAGCTAATGAAAGAACTATGAAGTAGAATTGCTTTGTAGTATTTGGCAAACGCTGATTCTGGGTTGGAAGTAGTTTTTAACCCAATAATTATGAAAAGAATATTATGTGCTTTATTCTTTGCTATTACGCTAATGAGCTGTAATGCTAAAGAAAAGGAAGTTGATTTTAAAAACCTTCAAGAGCGAAATGGGGTGTTTTATGAAATCAATTCAGAACAGAGATTTAATGGCATCGCAAAGAGTTATTACGAGAATGGACAGTTAGATGTAGAGGATAGATATGTGGATGGTGTACTACACGGCTTAACTAAAGGATATTATAAAAATGGTAAGTTAAAAGCTGAAGTAGATTATAAGGCAGGCAAGATAGACGGAATGAGGAAGAGTTATTACGAGAGTGGAAAGTTACATACTCAAGCTGACTATAAGGACGGGGTGCTAGACGGAATGATTAAGGGATATTATGAGAATGGACAATTATCAGGTGTATCAAGCTATCAGAATGGAATAGAAAATGGAATCACAAAGGGGTATGATGAGAATGGTCAATTAAATCTTGAAGCAAATTATAAGGATGGTGTATTAGATGGTGTAATTAAGCAGTATTACACGAATGGACAACTTAAATCTGAAGTACATTACAAGGAAGGAGCACTTCATGGAACAACTAAGGGATATAATGAAAATGGGAAACTAATAGGAGAAGCAAATTATATATACGACGAGCTAGATGGAGCTGTTAAGAGGTATTAATGAGATGATTTGTTATATAATATACAAGCCTAATTACGAGAGTAGTTAGGCTTTTTTTATGGGATAAAGTGTTAATGTTCGCTGTGTGTCATTCTTTGACTAGGAAAGGAATAGGCAGTTCGGTAATTTAGGAAAGGAATAAAATAGTACACAATGTGGTTTTCCGTAAGAAACTAAAGTTTTAG
>JBOFGJ010000937.1:0-1616 GCA_051649065.1 Flavobacterium sp.
TTCACTTAGGCGGGGGTACTCCTACTTTTTTCTCTCCTGCACATTTAAGCAAACTTATAGAAGGTATAAAAGCAAAATCAGTCATCGCAGATGAGTATGAATTCAGCTTTGAAGGCCATCCAAATAATACAACCAAAGAACACTTATCTACTTTATACAACCTAGGTTTTAGAAGAGTAAGTTTCGGTGTTCAAGATTACAATCCTGAAGTTCAGAAAGCAATCCACAGAGAACAGAGTTTTCACAATGTGGCTAAAGTTACGCTATGGGCTAAAGAATTAGGATATACTTCTATCTCACATGATATCATCTACGGTCTACCTTTTCAGAAGTTAGAGCATGTTATCGATACGATAGAGAAGACTAAATCTCTTTCTCCTGACAGATTAGCATTCTATAGCTACGCACACGTGCCATGGATCAAAGGAAATGGACAACGCGGTTTTAACGATGAAGACGTACCTAAAGACGATGTGAAACGTCAATTATATGAGAAAGGAAAAGAACTACTTCTAAAGAATGAGTATATAGAAATAGGTATGGATCACTTCTCATTAAAAAGTGATTCGCTTTATAAGTCAATGAACACTGGTCATATCCATAGAAACTTTATGGGCTACACCTCTTCAAAGACACAGGTGATGATCGGTTTAGGAGTATCATCTATTAGTGATAGCTGGTATGCCTTCGCTCAGAATGAGAAAGATATTGACACATATTACACTCTTTTAGAACAAGGAACCATCCCTGTTACTAAAGGGCATATTTTGAATGAAGAAGATTTGATTATTAGAAAACATATCTTAAATTTAATGTGTTCTTTATCTACTGATCTGGAAGCAGACTTAGATAAAGTAGACTTCAACCCCGTTCTAGCAGAACTAAAAGAATTAGAGCTAGATGAGTTGATCCAAATTAAGGATTATAATATTAAGATAACTAAGAAAGGTCGTGCGTTTGTTAGGAATGTATGTATGGCTCTAGACATGAGACTACACAAGAATAAACCACAGAGACAGTTGTTCTCAATGACCATCTAACAAGAGAAAAAGAATGAATCAAAATGTAGAGAAAGCAGTAACCTTTATTGTGTTACTAGGATTAGTAGCCGGAATATACAACTTAGACACAGCACACTTATGGTCTATATCCCATAATTGGATGTCCTATATTGGATTCTTAATTTTTATAGTTTACTTAGTCTATTCTCTAAAGAAAGCTGCTAGACAACAGGATAAAGAAGGTCTCTAATCACACGAATTGTCATTTGTTTATTGTCTACTCTCAGGTAGACAATAGTATAAAAAAAAGTCCTTAATCTCAGTTAAGGACTTTTGTTTTTATGTAAACCTTACTAATGAGTGATAAAATATTTATCACACGAATTGCCATTTGCTTATTGTCTACTCTAAGGCAAATAATAGTATAAAAGTCCTCAATCTCAGGTAAGGACTTTTGTTTTTATGTAAACCTTACTAATGGGTGATAAAATATTTATCACACGAATTGTCATTTGCTTATTATCTACTCTAAGGTAAATAATAGTATAAAAGTCCTCAATCTCAGGTAAAGACTTTTATTTTTACCTTAATATAGTTTTCCTATTCGTTTTTATT
>JBOFGJ010000938.1:0-1155 GCA_051649065.1 Flavobacterium sp.
CCATAAGTGTTTACTCTTTCTCTTTGCATCAACAAAGTTGGATATATTCATTCCTTTAAATCGGCCAAGTTTCTGCAATTCTATAAATCTGGTGTAATGAGGATCTACTCCTTCGTAGTACTCCATCTTTTGCCAAGAGACACCGTCATAACTAATCTGTACATCTGTGTCCTTATCTCCTGCAAAGACATTAGCATATACATAACCATCATTTAGATGTTCTAAGCTTTTATCCCATTCTTTTACTTCGGGTGCCCATACGTGTATTTGTTTCTGCTGATCTCTACCTGATACTTTATATCCTAGTTTATAACTGTCCTTTTCTGAATGTAAATTCCAATACCCTTTCCAAGTACCATCATACATCATCGCAAAAGGAATGCCTTCAATATCATGAGGGCCTTGCCACCACGCTCCACACACTGCTCCAGCTACTAGCTCGTGTATAGGTGTTTTACCAGCTCTATGGTAATAATTGTGATACTGAGTATGCGTATGTCCTGTTGCTATAAACACCTCTTTATAAGCGTCAAACAAATTCACAAACTCAGCTTTATCCTCCATAAATTCCACAGGGATATGCATCATTACTTTTACTTTAGTATGTGTAGAGGCATATTGTTTTAATACATTCTTTAGGAATATCTTCTGTACCTCATCTATCTTACCTACATACTTTTTTTCATCTACAGGCATGATATTATTTAGTACAATAATTAGCTCATTTCCATACTCTAAGGCATAATAAGAAGGGCCAAAAGCTTTTTTATAACTGCTGTCTCTATCTTTAATTGTCAATCCTTTTCCGAAGTTCAGATCGTGATTACCTACTACATAGTAAATAGGGCTTCCTATTAAACCTAAAGACTTAGATAGAGGATCAAAGACCTCTAATCGATCAAACACTAAATCTCCTAAAGGAAAGATTAAATTAGGCGGACTCTGCACTAATTCGCTTACTACTAATTTCTCTACATGGTGAATATCATCCATCACATCAGATTGCAAGTCTCCTAAAAGAACAGCGTGCAAAGGTTTAGACTCCTCTTGTTTATATAGAGCGAAATCATAAGTATTTACTTTACCTAATACCTCATAAGGCATATAGAAGTTTACTTTATTCTCCTTAGACAAAGCAGACTGATAACTAGACGG
>JBOFGJ010000939.1:0-2476 GCA_051649065.1 Flavobacterium sp.
CTACTGCATTCTCATCTGTTAGCTTGATATTCTTCTTATTCGTCGAGGTGAATGTCTCATTTACTTTAATTGGTGCTTTAGAAAATCCACTGCTGTTAAACAAATCATCTAATAGAGTCGAAAGCCCATCACTACTAGCTTTATACTTTTCTGCTAAAGCCTTAGTTTGCTTTATTCCATCCTTGTTTAAATATCCCTCAGTGATATTTTTTGCACTCCCCACCTTATCTGTGCTAAGCAGTGAGATAGATTTGAACTTTCTAATCACACTTTTGCCAAGGTCTACACTGAAGTTTAGTTTATCCTTATCCCCATTCTTCCAATTGACAAGATAATCAGAGTTAATCTCTAAAGTCTGATAAATAGGATACTCCGCACCATTTGCCTTAATCAGATCAATCAATTCCTTGTTTCCAAGTAAGTTAGTGATATTACTATTCTTCTCTTCTGAAGTAATCTCAAAAGTAGTATTTGGTTTAATATCTAGTACTAAGCGCACAGATTGTTGAGCTTGTAATTGTGTTATAGCAAATACACAAAAAACGATTAACAATAACTTTTTCATAGTCTTTTTATTTTTTTTAAAAACTTGTGCAAATTTAGCATATTTTAACAATCAAAATACCAGGTAAGCAGAATATTAATTAAGTAAAATTTGTGAAGTTGATTATTTTTCACATTACTGACATTTACCTAACAAATCATCAGATATGGAATCAAACAACTTAGCCCTAGTATCAAGAGCAAACGGTCATTTAGGCGATAACTTAGTAAGATTATTACTTCAACAAGAAATCCCTGTGAAAGCCACAGTGAGAAATATAAATAATACAGTACCTATTAAAGGATTAAACTGTGAGGTCGTGCAGGCAGATATTACAGACAAAGCTTCTTTCGTCAAAGCTATGTACATACTTTTATGCTATAGGAGCTTCTTATAGCATTCTAAAACTAATCATTAATAAGCGATACCTATCGACACGAAGATCACGCTTAACTGGGTAGATGTAAAGGATATCGCTATGGGGTGTTATCTGGATTACAGCAAGAATTTGATATTTCTAAATCGAGAAGAGAGTTAGGATTTAATCCAAAAAGCACTGAGCAGACGCTGACAGAAGCATTTGCTTATTTAATGAATAACAAAGTATAACACTTACCTCTTATTTTTATTTAAACAATTTCCTCAACCAACTCTCCTTCCCTTTGGTATAAGGAGGATACTTCATATTTGACTCAAACCAAAAAGGCTTGTGTAATATACTTTTAAAATGAGTAAATGCTTCAAAACCATATTGTCCATGGTAACTTCCGATACCACTAGCACCAACGCCTCCAAAAGGCAAAGTACTTGTAGTCAAATGCATTAAACTATCATTTATAGCACCTCCTCCAAAGGATACTTCTTTTAGAATCTTATCTATCAATTTTGCATTCTTAGAATAGATATAACAAGACAGCGGTTTAGGTCTAGCCTTTACTTTTTCGATCACCTCATCTAGAGAGTCAAAAGCTATAATAGGCAATATAGGACCAAATATCTCTTCGTGCATAACACTATCTTCCCAAACCACATTATCTATGATAGTAGGGCTTATAAAACGTTTTTCTCGATCTGTAAAACCTCCATAACATACCTTCTCAGGATTAATTAAACTAACCAATCGATCAAAATGATGTGTATTAATTATCTGTAAATAATGAGAAGGTAATTCATTACTATTCATTGGATAGTTATTCATTTCTTTCTCAAGCTGTCTAATCAGCTTCTCTTTGACTTCTCTTTCTACTACTATATAATCAGGAGCCACACAGGTCTGTCCTGCATTCAACAACTTTGCCCAAACAAGGCGCTTAGCCGTCATTTCTACATCGCAATCTTTTAAAATAAACACAGGACTCTTCCCTCCTAGCTCTAATGTAACAGGAACTAAATTCTTCGCCGCTGCTTGATATACTATCTTTCCAACGGCAGTACTTCCTGTAAAAAATATCTTGTCAAATTGCAGACTTAATAATTCTGTAGTCTCTTCTATTCCTCCCTTTACAACATGCAGCAACTCTTTAGAGAATGTAACATTTATCAACTCTGCTAAGATTTTAGAAGTATGTATAGGTAATTCACTAGGTTTTATCATTACTGTATTTCCTGCTGCTATCGCTGTCAAAGCAGGCAAAAGAGACAGTTGATACGGATAGTTCCACGCACCGATAACTAAACACACTCCTAAAGGTTCGGGAACTATATACCCTCTACCTGGAAAATTAATAACACCCGTAGAAACTCGTTTAGGTTTACTGAGCTTCTTAATATTCTTAATAAAGTAATCAATCTCTAGATAAACTATAGACAACTCTGTCATATAGGTTTCAAAAGAAGACTTGCCAAAATCAAGATATATCGCTTCTGCCAACTTGCCTTCATTGGCTTTAAGCAATTGTTTAAGATTCTTTAATTGTGCAATTCGAAAACTAA
>JBOFGJ010000940.1:0-14746 GCA_051649065.1 Flavobacterium sp.
GTGCAGCAAAATGGGTTAATCAAACAGCTATTGTTCCAGCATCAAAAACTGTAATAGTTGATAATTCAATTGAATTAATAGGTGGAGTAGGAGCAGTATTAGCTGATACAGAATTAAAAGTAAAAGCAGGGGGTATTGCTGATACACATTTAGCTGTAGGTGCAGTTACAGAAACTAAGATTTTAGATTCAGCTGTAACTACATTAAAGATTAAAGATGAGGCAGTGACTCTTGGTAAGTTAGCTAAAGGGGAAGAAGCAGATTTAGTGTTAACTACAGGAGCTGGAGGTGTACCTACTTGGACTAAGAAAGATCTAATAGCGACTAAGAAAGATTTAACTACTGACGGAGTTATCGTTATAGGAGATGCTTCTTCTACAGTAACTTCTTTAGTGGGTGCTGTAATGCAACCAACAACATTAAGTCTTAAGAATAATAGTGTAGTAGTAGATAAATTAGCTATTATCTCTGGTAAGAATCAACACATAGTAACGGATGAGACAGGTAAACCAAAATGGGAATCTAAAGCGGTTAATGTAACTAGTACAGCAACATTATTAAATGAGGCTATAGATGGTAAAAAAGTATATTCAATTACCATACCTACAGCTGCAGTGATAGCACCTACTACTAATACAGGACTTACTTATAATTCAGAAATGACTGTGCCAATAGCAGCTGATTTTGACTATTTATTGAGTGTACACATTTTTGATAAAAACAAAAAATTGGTAATGAGTTCTGTAACAGATGGAACTGCAACAGGTGGAAAATTAACATTCAGATTTGGAGGAAATGGAATGTATTTGACACTTCCTGTAGCTGCTGATTATAGAGTAGTCTTAAAGTATGCGTCTAAAGATAGTTATGTGAATTAAGAATTAAAGATATAGTATATTACTTAAACCCCCTTATAGGATCAATCCTATAAGGGGGTTTTTATATGTAAAATATGGTGATGTAAATTTTTTAAATAGAGTATATAGAATAGGTATCAAATGTATTACTGTAGTTATGGAATAAAGAATAGGAGATAAAGAGTATTTATTAATTAAAAAGAAGAGTAATGTTGAATTGTAATTGCACTAAATATTGAAGATGTCAGCATTTTGTATAAAGAATTAGAGGGGATAGAGATTATATACTTTCAGTCTTTCTTAATGCTATTGTAGTTAGTGTGTCAGTAAGTGAGGTATTAACTTCGATAGACAGTGTTTAGAAGGAAATCTTATAGTTATTAAATTTTAAGAAAAAATAAAAATTATCAAATAAATTACGGAAAACCTATATAAAGTGTAATGGATTTATATTTTATTGTTAATATAGGATTGTTATTGAGTAATTATTGTTAATTGTTGTTGATATGTTGGTTAACTTATGTAAAAATAAGATTTTATTGAATATTGTATTGTTAATAATTGATTACTTTTATAGTAAAATATAATAAACAGATATGAAAAAAAGGGTAATTACTATTGGAGTTTTAATGATGAGTGGTTTGGCTTTTTCTCAAGTAGGTATTGGGACAAAAGCTCCTCATCGTTCTGCATTATTAGAATTAAAGGCAGGTGCAGGAGAATATAGAGGGATGTTAATACCTCGTATTCCTTTAAAGGATTCTAAAGATGTATCACAGATAAATAAAGGAGATGTAGCAGAGAGTTTATTAGTTTTTAATACAACAGATGGCAATGGATTAACTCCAGGTTTTTACTATTGGAAAGGGAAAGAATGGTTGCGACTATTAAATAATCAAGATGCAATTGATAATCTTGATAATTTTCCGAAGAATGAGGTAATGGGAAAAGAGGGGGATCAACTTGTACTAAGAGATACAAGAGGCCATGCTGTAAAAACTCCAATTCAAGATTTAAATATTGTTACCACTATCAAAGAGATAGAAAGTGGAAAATAAGAATATATTAATGAGGCTAGAGAAAAGAGTTATATAGACGTAACAGGTAGTGTTATTGAGAATATTACAGAAATACTAATAAATGAAGAGGTTACTAAAGAAATCTATGAGAAAATAGCAGCTGATGGTAAAGCAGCAACTCCAAAGGATAGCTCTATTCAAATAGACAATGGCGGACAAGCTGTATTGAATCCAATGCAAATTTCTGTAGCTAAAGGTGGAATTACAACTGATAAAGTAGCTCCAGGTGCTAATGGCACTTTCTTAATCACCAATGATAAGGGAGAAGTAAAGTGGGTGAGTGCAACTGATGAATCAATCAAAGAGATTTTGACTTTAAATCAAGCTATCACTTTACTACAAGACAATAAGAATGGAACACTTACTTACTTTAATGAAGCGTGCTTTGATAAAGACGGTAAGTTTATAGAAGGATCACTAGGGAGTACTTTTGATTCTAATACGTTGCGTATAGTAGCTACTGCTGAGGGTAAGTATCAATTCTATGATGGAAGGAGTAAGGATACACCTGTGGAGACAATAGACGTAGCAGGTACTGTAGTAGAGAATATCAACGAGATATTAAAAGAGAATACAGTTGTCAATGAAATCTACGAGAAAATAGCAGCCGAAGGAAAAGAGGCAACAGGAATAGGTGCCATTGCTATAGTAGGCGGCGAACATGCAGTGCTAAATCCAATGCAAATATCTATTACAAACAAGGGGATTACACCAAGCAAATTACAACCAGGTACAGATAATTATTTGATGATTACAAAAAATGGAGAAGCTCAATGGGTAGCTGCTTCAGACGATATTATCAAAGAGGTTGTAGATAGCAACGAAACAGTAACTGTATTAAAAGTTAATCAAGCAGAGGGAACATTCGTTTATTACAACGAAGATGCCTTTTTAGAAGATGGTAGTTTAGACGAAACAAAAGGAATTCCTTTTGATGCAAATACATTGAGAATAAAAGAGAAAGAAGGACCAAAAGGAAAAGGGATTTATGACTTTTACGATGGTAAAACTTCTCTTGCCAAACCTTTGATGACTATTAGTACTCGCGCAAATGCTATTGTGTTTGAAAATAAATCAAACGCTATTCCAGGCGAAAATGTACAAGATGTTATCGATAATATCATCAAAAAAATAGAAGTAGCACAAGGTAAACCTGCTGCCCTAAAGGGGAATGGTATCTTGGTAAATGGACTACAAGAAGTGGGAGATGCTGTGTTAAAAGAAATGACTTTAACTATAGCAGACGAGGCTGTTGAAACAAGCAAAATAAAGAACGAAGCTGTTACTTCTCACAAACTTAAAAATGCAGCAGTAACAGAAGAGAAGATTAAACCAGGACAAAATAGTCAAATCTTAGTGACTAAGGCTGGAAAAGCAACATGGGTGCCAGCATCAGATGATATCATTAAAGAAGTAGTAACTGCTCAAGAAAAGGTGACAATCTTAAAAGATGGGGGTAATGGTACGTTTACTTATTATAACGAGAATGCAGTAGATAAGGATGGTAATATTATAGGAGCAGGAGTTACGTTTAATGCAAATACGCTTGAGATTGTAAAAAATGCAGAGGGTAAATACGAGTTTTATGATGGAACAAGTAAAACAGATCCTATTGGTGTTATAGATGTAGAAGCAAGTGTAATAGAGAATATTACAGAGATATTACTAAGTGCAGAAGTAAAGAAAGAAATATATGAAAGTGTAGCCGCTCAAGGAAAAGCAATTACTTCTAATGATGGATCACTAAAAATTCCTGCTAATAATAAAGCAGGCTTAGAGGCGCTAAATATAGAAATTGCCAACGAAGGGGTAACAGAAGCGAAAATAAAACCAGGTACAGATAAATATCTATTGGCAACCAAAGAAGGTAGGGTAGAGTGGGTACCTGCGTCAGATGATATTATTAAAGAAATAGTAACTACACAAGAAAAGGTTACCATCTTAAAAGATGAAGGTAACGGTACACTTACGTATTATAATGAGAATGCAGTAGATAAGGATGGCAATATTATAGGAGGGGGAGTTATTTTTGACTCTAATACCTTACGTATAGAATCAACTGCTGACGGGAAGTATGAGTTTTACGATGGTAGAAGCAAAAATACTCCTGTAGCAACAATTGATGTTGCTGGTACAGTGGTAGAAAATATCAATGAAATCTTAAAAGAGAATACAGTAGTTAATGAGATTTATGAAAAAATAGCAGCCGAAGGAAAAGCAGTAACTTCTCCAGATCAGTCTATTACAGTAGGTGGAGACGGAGATAAAGCTGTATTGAATAAATTAGAACTTTCTATTACTAATAAAGGAGTTACACCTGCTAAAATACAACCAGGAACTAAAGGACAACTTTTAGTAACAAACAAGAATGGCGAGGTAGCATGGATGAGTACTTCAGATGCTGATATTAAAGAGATTCTTTCTTTAAATCAGGCAGTAACAGAGTTAATAGACCATAAAGATGGTACGTTTACGTATTTTAATGAGGCTGATTATGATGCCAATGGCAATCGCAAGCCAACAGCTACCGGAACAAAGTTTAGCGCAAATACATTAGAAGTAAAAGAGGTAAAAGATGTGCAAGGTAAAGGAACAGGAGTATATGAGTTTTACGATGGAACAAAAGTTACAACTTCTTTGCCTATTGCAACAATAGATGTAGCAGGTACCGTAATTGAAAATATTACTGAAATACTGAATACACAAGAGGTAAAGAATGAAATCTTAGAACAAGTGGCTGCTAATGGTCAAAAAATGAGCAGTTCAGATAGTTCAATTGCAATAACAGGTGGTGATAAAGCAGCATTGAAAGCAGTGACTATTAACATTCAAACAGATGGAGTTAAAACTGATCATATTCAAGATCAAGCAGTAACAGTGGCTAAAATTAACACTAAAGATGCAGCAAAAGGAGATGTGCTAACAGTCGATAGCAAAGGCAAAGCATCTTTCCAAAAGCCTACAGAATCTGTAAGACCTGCTATGCAAGGAGATTTAGAGGGAGATGGAGTAATTAAATTGGTTGACGAAAATGGAAATGAAGCAGGTGCAGGAGAGAATGTGTTATTCGGAAATGCACAAAAGAAAGTAATACTTTCTGTTAACGAAGGAGGAATAGCAGCGGGACATTTAGGAATGGGTGCTGTTACTACTGCTAAGATAAAAGACCAATCAGTTACTGCAGATAAATTAGTAGCTGATGGAGACACAGAAAAAGGCTTTGTAGCAACAGTAAATGCAGATGGCAGTGTAAGCTACCAAGCATTAACACCAGGTGCCATTACAAGCAAAGGTAGTATTATTGCAACTAATGGAATTACAGCATCTGATAATGGAACAGGAAAAGTATTAGCAGATGTTACCTTAGGTTTAGCAGATGGAAAAGTATCACCAGCTAAACTTACACCAAGTACTACAGACAAGTATTTATTAGCTACTAAAGATGGTAAAGCACAATGGGTACCTGCTACAGATGCTATTATTGATGATGCTGTAAAGGAAAATGAGACAATTACAATTTTACAAGATTTAGGTAATGGCAAATTTGTTTACAAAAATGAAGCTGATATTAAGAACGGTACAGCAGGAGTTACGTTTGATGCTAATACATTAACGATAAATGAAAAGTTAGATACCAATGGTAAAGGAACTGGGGTATTTGAGTTTTTTGATGGAACAAGCGATACAGTGCCTATTGCAACTATAGATGTAGCTGGTACAGTAATAGAGAATATCAACGAAATATTAAAAGATAATACTGTAGTTAATGAAATCTACGAGAAAATAGCAGCCGATGGTAAAGCAATTACTTCTACTGATGGTTCGTTAGCTATTCCGGCAAATAATAAAGCAGGTTTAGAGGGGTTGAATATGGGAATTGCTCCAAGTGGAGTAAAAACAACTCATATTGATGATAAACAAGTAACAGCTGCTAAATTAGTGGCTGATGGTACTTTAGCAGGACATGTAGCAACAGTTAATACCGATGGAACAGTAAGTTATAAGTCATTAACAAGCACAGAGGTTGCAACTAATGCGGCTTCGTTAAAAACGGATGGTATTATTCAAGTAGGGGGAGCTTCTGAACAAGCGGGAACTTTATTTAAAGAAGCTACACTGAGTATTGTAAATAAAGGAATTACGACAGCGAAGTTAGCTGATGGTGCAGTTACTAATGATCAAATAGCAGTAGGAGCTGTAACAGTAGATAAGATATCTGCAGAAAATGAGCCTCCTAAGCGAGTGATGGTTATTGATGAGAATGGAGTGGTTAAATGGGGAGAGTTAGATGATATTGTAACAGATGCAGCAGGTAACTTAACTTCATCAGATAATATTATTGCTATTAAGGGAACAAGTGGCCCTGTAAACGAATACGGACAAAATGCTCTATTCAAAGATGTAGTACTTAGTATCAATGATAATAGTATTACTAATCAAAAGATAAAAGACCAAACAATTGAAATAGGTAAATTAAGTAATATAGGATCTCAACCTGGAATGGTTATGGTTACTGATGCTAATGGAGGGTTTACGTATGTTGATAGAGAGAGTATTGTACAGGCAGCAGAAGATTTGACATTAGGTGCTGGATTAGAATTTACAACAGGCAATGGTCAGTCAGCGGTATTAGCAGATACAGGAATAAAGATTAAAGACAAAGGAATTACAACTACTCAATTAGCGGATGGTGCTGTAAAAATAGAACAAATGTCTTCTACAATAGGGGCTGTAAATGCTGCCGAAAACAGCGTGTTAACTGCCAAAGGTGATGGAACAGTAGAGTACAAAAAATTAAATAGCACAGCCTTCGAAGGGACAGAAGCAAACTTATTATCAGATGGATCGTTATCTATTCCTTTAGGTAATAAAGCTGTACTAAAAGAAACAACAATAGGTATTCTTGAAGGTGGGGTAGTAACTAAACATATTGCACCAAATGCGGTAACAACAGCTCAAATAGCAAATGAAAGCGTAACGGTAGAAAAAATAAAAGCAGGTAGTGCAAAACAGCTTTTGATTACCAATGAAAATGGAGAAGCAGAGTGGGTAGACGCTTCGGATAGCATTATTAATGAGATTGTTGTTGCAAACGAAAGAATTACACTATTAACAGATTTAGGTAATGGTAAGTTTACTTACTATAATGAAGAAGATGTTGATGAACATGGTAATGTTAAACCAGGAGCTGCAGGAATTACCTTTGATGCGAATACATTAACCATTACTGAAATAAAAGATGGCAATGGCAAAGGAACTGGCGTATTTGAGTTCCATGATAAATCAGATAAAGGATTAATAGGAACCATTAATGTAGCAGAATCAGTAATAAATAGTATTACAGAAATCTTAAACGACAATAGCGTACAAAACGATATTTATGAGTCTGTGGTAGCTAATGGAAAAGCGGTTACAACAGATACAGCAATCAAGGTAACGGGTGGAGATAAAGCAGTGTTGACTCCAATGAATATCTCGTTGAATGACGGAGGGGTAACTACTAAAAAGATTACTTCAGAATTGGAGGGAGTAAATGCTTTAGATGGTACTGTACTTACAGCGGATGGACAAGGGAATGTTTTATTCAAAAAGTTAGATGAGGTAGCTGCTACACAAGGAAAAGCAATTACTTCTACTTCTTTAACTATACCGACAAATAAAGCAGCTCTTCAAGGTTTGAATATTGAAGTTGCAAAAGGCGGAATTAAGAAAGACCATATTGCAGCTAATGCAGTTACCGAAGATAAAATAGGAACAACAAAAGGAGCTGGTTTAGTGTTGACTTCTAATGCTAATGGTGGAGCAGAGTTTAAAACCTTAGGTCAGGTGATTGGAACTTCTGGAAAACCAATGCTTGGAAATGATGGAATTGCAGTAGTTGGTGGAGATAATGCCGCTTTAGCTGATGTTACAATTAGTATCGAAAACGAGGGAGTTACAGAGGCTAAGTTGGCAAATAGTGCGGTATCTACTGATAAGATTCAAGATCAAACGATAACAGCTGCTAAGATTATTGGAGAAAAAGGAAGACAAGTTTTAGCTACAGATGAAAGCGGTACAGTAAAATGGATGGATGCAGGCGATAGCGTATTAAGTGTTATTGTTAATGCAAACGAATCGTTGACTGTGTTGCGTGATGATAAGAATGGGAAATTTACTTACTTCAATGAGAAAGAGGTAGACAATCAAGGAAATATCAAACAAGGAGCTCAGGGAACTACTTTTGATGCGAATACACTAAAGATAATAAAAAATGCAGAAGGTAAGTACGAGTTTTTCGATAAGTCTCAGGATACCCCTATTGCTACTATAGATGTAGAAGCAAGTGTAATAGAGAATATTACAGAAATCTTAAAAGAAACTACAGTTACAGAACAAATATTCGAATCAGTAGCCGCACAAGGAAAAGCGGTTACTGCAGAAGATAGTTCTATAAAAGTAACCAATGGAGATACAGCAGTATTAAATGCTATGAAGCTTTCTGTTGCTAATGAAGGAATTACTACTGCTAAGATGAAACCAGGAGCTATTGGTCAGCTTTTAGTGACCAATAAAGAAGGAAAAGTAGAGTGGGTAGATGCTACAGATGAGGTATTAGAAGAAGTAGTTGCCAAACAAGAAACAGTTACTCTGTTGAGAGATAATGATAACGGTACGTTTACTTATTTCAATGAAAAAGCAATTGATAAAAACGGTAATATTATTGATGAGAATGACGGAGTACTTTTTGATGCCAATACCTTAGAAATCAGAGTTAACGCCGAAGGAGCGTATGAATTCTACGACAAAAAGAACGAGAAACCGATAGGTGTGATAGATGTGAAAGGTAAAGTAGTAGAAAATATTACTGAAATCTTAAACGAAAACACGGTAACAGAGCAAATCTATGAGTCTATTGCAGCTAATGGAAAACAAGTATTAACGGATGATTCTATTGAGGTAATAAATGGAGATCAAGCTGTTTTAAACGAAATGACAATTGGTTTAAAGAATGGTGGAGTTACCAAAGATAAAGTAGCCAAAGGAGCAATTACAGAAGATAAATTATTTGCAGGTATAGACAAAGCAAGTTATGTTCCAGTAGTACAAGCCGATGGTACAGTAAAATACCAACCAATGGCAGCTGTGGTTACAGGAGAAATGCTTACAGTAGATAACTCGTTAACAGCGTCAGGAAATACGTCAAAAGCATTGTTACAAGCCTTAGAGTTAAAGGTAAGTGAATCAGGTATTGGTACAACACATATTCAAGATCTTGCAGTAACTGCCGATAAAATTAGATCAGGTGTAGGTACACAAAAGGGTGCTGTATTAACAGCTGATGGGTCAGGTAAGGCAGCCTTCCAAACAACTACAGAAACAGTGTCTCCAGTAATGAAAGGAGATTTGGAAGGTGATGAGTCAATTGCAGTTGCAGGTGGAGAGAATGTATTGTTTGGAGATGAAACTAAGAAAACATCTTTGTCTATTAAAAAAGGTGGAATTAAAGGAATACATATTGCAGGTAATACAGTTACAGGAATCAATATTGCAGAAAACACCATTACAGCTAATAAATTAACCGCTGGTGCAGGTGAGCAATACAGAGTAGCAGTGGCAGATAAGGATGGAAAAGTAAGTTACCAAACGATTGCTGCAGACACAATGATTAAGAGTGCAGGGACTATTAATGTTACAGATGGAGTGTCTGTAGTTAATGGAGCTGCAGCAGTATTGAGAGATGTTACTTTAGGACTTAAAGATAATTCTATCTTAGCAAGTAAGTTAGATGCTGCGGGGGCGCCTGTTGGTGCAGTAGCGACTGTAGGAGCTAATGGTAAAACAGTTAGTTACCAACCAATACAAGCAAACCAGTTGGGAAGCAAAGGAGATATTACTACAGATAATGTAATTGTTGCTTCTGACAGTGGTAAAGGAAAAGTATTAGAAACGGTTAAGTTGAGTATTAAAGACAAGGGAATTAATACAGCTCAATTGGCAGATGGTGCAGTAAAGAATGCAATATTAGCAGAAGGTTCAGTAACCGTAGAAAAAATATCAGCAGCAGGAGTAAATGCTGCAAGTGTTTTAGTAACTAAGGCAGACGGTACAGTAGAATGGGGTGAATTGGGAGATATTGTTACAGATACTGCCGGTAATTTGACAACTGATAATATCATTAAAATGTCAACGGATGGACAAAATACCCTATTAAAAGATGTTCATTTAAGTGTAGAGAACAACAGTATTACAAAAGATAAATTGAGTTCTAAAGAGAATGGTGTACCTGCAGGAAAAGATAAAATATTAGTATCTAATGATGCTGGTGGTTTTGATTTAGTAGACCAAACAGCTGTACAAGTAGGAGGAAAAGATTTAGCATTAGGTAGTGCTCTTCAATTTACAAAAGGCGATGGATTAAATGCTGTATTAGTAGAAACAACAATTGATGTAGCAGCAGGAGGGGTTGACAATACTAAGCTGAAAGATGGAGCTGTAACCGTAGAAAAGATGTCTTCGGGGGCTGCATTAGCAAATACAGTACTAACTTCTAAAGGAGATGGAAAAGTAAGCTTTGAAGCGTTAAGCGAAACAGCGTTTAATGGAAAAGGAGCTAACTTACTAACAGACTCTTCTATTAAAGTTACAGCTAATAATCAAGCCTTGTTAAAAGAAGCACATATTAGCCTTGCCGAAGGAGGAGTAGAGACAAAGCACTTAAAAGATCAGGCGGTAACTGTTGATAAAATTAATGCAGAAACAGCAGCAAAAGGAACAGTATTAATGGCTGGTGAAGATGGTGTAGCACGCTTCCAACCGATAGAGCAATTAGCAGAAACACAAGGTAAAGCTATTGCGTCTGTAGATGGTACTTTAAATATTCCGACAAACAAAGCAGGATTAGAAAGATTGGAGATTGGTATTGCAAGTGGTGGAGTAAAGAATGCACATATTGCAGATCAACAAGTAACAGTAAATAAAATTGGAGCACCAGACACAACAGATGGTTACGTATTAACTGCTGATGGACAAGGAGGAACAGAGTTTAGAAGCATTCAAGAATCTGTTTTAGAAGTTGGAAAAGAATTAGTAGCAGGTACAGGAATTGTTATTAGTGGTGGAGGTGCGGCACATGCTTTATTGGATGATGCTATCGTGGGTATTAAACATGGTGGAGTATCTGAACTTGAATTAGCAGACAGTGCTGTAACAACAATTAAAATAGCAAATAAGAATGTTACTGTAGCTAAATTGGCATCTAAAGATGATAAAGGTATAACACCATCAGGACAAGTATTAACTGCTGATGGAAAAGGAGGAGTGATCTTTAAAGAAGTAGCAACACAAAGCGTAACCAAAGGAGAGTTAAAAGGTAGTACTGTGGTTAGTGTTTCTGATGGAAAAGATGCTGTATTAAAAGAGGTGACTTTAGATATTAATGCTGGTTCTATTAATACAGCTCATTTGGCTGATAATGCTGTTAATAGTGAAAAGTTGGTTGCTAAAAGTATTTTAGAAAAACACTTTGCAGATGGTTCTGTGAGTTCAAGAGCTTTAGCTACAGGTGCTGTTAAAGATAAAGAAATTGCAGATAATGCAGTTTTAACATCTAAGATTAAAGACTTAGCTATTACAACAGAAAAAATAGCTAATGATGCTGTTGATTTTAAACAATTAAAAGCAGGATCTGTTAGAGGAACGGTTATTCAAGATAAAGCGGTAACAGTAGCAAAAATAGCAGCAGGTACAGCTACAACAGGACATGTGTTAACGGTAGAATCAGGAGGTACAGTAGCGTTTAAAGCACCTACGGGAAGTAGTGTTGCGAAAAAGAATATTACAAAATCTTCGACGATAGAAGCTACAAAAGGAGCTACAGGCTCTGTAATGGAAGAAGTACAATTGGGAATTGTTAGTGGAAGTATTACAGGGAATCATATTATGTATAATACTGTAGAGTATAAAAATATGGCAAGTAATGCTATCGATAATGCCCAACTAAGAGCAGGGGCTGTTTATGGTAGAGCAGTTAGTGATCAAGGAATCTCAGCAGAAAAGATAGATTCAAACAATGCCGAAGAAGGTTTCGTATTAACCGCTGATGGTAACGGTGGAGCTACGTTTGAAAAAGCAAAAGGAGGAGGAGCAGGATTCTTCTATGCCCCATCATTTGTGGTGGATGTAACATTGGATACAAAAGGAAATACTGTAAATGTGTATAATATGTATAATATGTATAGCAATCAGTATTCAAACCCAATTTCTTCTCGTGCAGGCGCTAAATTGAATGTATATCCAGCAAGTGATTTAGATTTCTTTGTAGTGTATTACGATAAAGCTGTTTTCGAAAATGTAAGCATTAGCGCTACAGGGGTATTAAAATACGATGTAAAAAGAAATGCAGAAGTTACAGAAGCAACTTATTTTAATGTGGTCATGCAATTGCAATAATATTGTCTGATTATAGAAAACCTCCTTTATTGGTCTATGTAATAAAGGAGGAATTAAATCATTTTATACTAAAACGATGAAAAACAAAATAATTATACTACTTCTTGCTATACTAACTGCTCAAGTTTCTTTTGGACAAGTAAAAACGTATAAAGGAAGGATGTTTCCCTATTATATCGATTTTGAGAATACCTCTAAGTCAAGTCGTATTACAGAGTCTATTGGAAGTGGTGCTCCAACGGGGAGTAAGCGCTATACAGATGAAGGAATACTCTTGACAGATGATACTAAAAATACCATAAGTGGATTCTATTTTAATGATTTGATCATTAAAAAGAACTATATTTTTGAATTTGAATTTGAATATGCTGCTTTTGGTGGTACTCCTGCTAATGGGGAATATGGTGAAGGACTGACGATGTTTTTATTTGATAAGGATGCAAATTTTAATTTAGGAAGTGGTGGCACAGGATTAGGGTATGTGTACAATAACGGAAGTACTAAACAAGCGGGATTAAGTGGTGCTTATCTTGGGATAGGGTTTGACAATAGTGGAGATTTTAAATTAAGAGGAACTTCGTCAAGCACTAAAAGAGAAGGAGTTTATAATGTACCGTTTAAACACGATAGTAGTTTTATTACCTTTCGTGGAGGACAGCACAAGAACGATAGATATAAAGGTTATCCTGTTCTTTATTCGCGATCAACAGATGGTTGGATGAATAAATCAGATGTTATTGAAGCGAAGTTGAATTCAACAACAGGAGATTATGAAACAGATTATGCTTCTGGTGTAGGAAATGTTCGAACTGACTATGGTCAATACATTAGATATAATGGGATTAGAATGTCTGTTTATCCGGAAGATAGTGGGAATGAAGGTTGGAGTATCAGCGCCTCATTAAGAGATTTTGGAGATTTATATTATACCATTGGATCCATAAGAATCCGTAATAATACTAAGACAAGAGATGAAAATGGATCAGTTTACAATTTTGAATCTCTTGCTCCAGAAGCCATGCGATTGGGGTTTACTGCAACTACTGGGCAAGCAACCCAAAAACACATGATAAGAGGATTTGGAGTTCAGTTAAATTATACACCTGAAACCATAGATAAAGTAATCACTTTGTGTTTAGCAGAGAATGATAATACAGAAGGAGTTACATTAAAAGATCCTTTTAAAGGAGCTGTTTTTTATACAGGAACTTGGGGAGATATGGCACAAGGAGATACATTTCGACACATAGATTTAGATTCTATTCTTTTGGAAGACGAAGAAGGAAGACCCGTAGATTATGTAAGAGAAGATTATGATTATGGCAATTTTAGTTTAATTTATGATGAACCAGGAGTAGGAGAATGGGATTTTTATAGAGGGCAGTCTAATGCTACTTTATTCTTTACTCCTGAAAATAAAAAAATGAAAGAAGGAGAATATAGTATTTATATCTCTGCCAAGAGTGAAGATACAGGGAAAGGAGGCCCTTTCTCTGATGAAGCATATCGCAGTAGACTAACCAAAATAACGGTAAAAGCCAAATATTGTAAATCAGTGGTAAACCCAAGTTTACCAATTCGAGTGAAAGTGGAACCGGAAGATGATTAATAAGGTAATTACGAGGTAATAAAAATATAATAAATAGAAGGAGGCTTTAAGCTTCCTTTTTTTATGCATAAAGTAAGTTGATTTGAGATATTGAAGTGGTGAATAGTGTTTTTTTTATTAATAATTGTACTACTCTCTGTTATTCTTTTCACATATCATAAAGAAAATGCAATAAGTGAATAATATGCTTATTTTGCATTAAAAAGTGTTTGTTATTGGTTCTTATTATAATTAATATAAATAATGATTTAAAATATGAAGAATAATTTAATTGTTTTTTGTGGTATGGTTTTTGTTTTCACTCTAAAAGATTAATGATTAAAGAGATTTTCTTAAGGTAAACTGAAAAAATGTGAATTGTTTAATTCAATGAGTTAGTGTTTACGTTTTAAAAAGCATTAAATAGACTCAGTGCTTTTATAGAAGTTAATCTTAAGCAATTATTTTTAGTGTAATGATGAAAATATCAACTTAAAGATTATTGAAAATTACACGAGAAATAAGTTGTTAAAAAGACTTTTTAAGTCTATTTCAACTAAACTATAATAAATCTAGTTTTTTAAATGATTTTTTCTAAAAAAATAGTTTATTATGTTTTTTATGGTGACATAAAATGACTTAGGATATTATCATTAATTAAGTAAATTTATAATGGGATATAACTAAAAAGATATGAAAAAAAGAGTAATTACTATTGGGGTTTTAATGATGAGCGGGTTAGCTTTTTCTCAAGTAGGTATTGGGGTAAAGTCGCCACATCGTTCTGCATT
>JBOFGJ010000941.1:0-1115 GCA_051649065.1 Flavobacterium sp.
GAGTACTTTGACATTTACAAGATCTACAACTAGTTTTGGAGACAAAATATATACTTATAAGTTAGCCGATAAACCTAATATACAAGCCCAAATACTTGTTAGTAATTTGGAATTAAAAATTAATAAAGAAATTATAAGAGTAGGCGAAGGAAATGTAAATGGAGTAGTTAGTTCAAGTACAGTTGTAGAGCCTATAGGGGGCGATGCTAAATGGGAACTTGTGGATTATTCCGTAGATGCATTTAATTGGACTGTCCCACCTAGAAATGAAGGCGGTAAATTAGTGTTTGAATTAGGACAAACTAAAGTAGGAAATCAAACACCAACAGGTAGTGTATTTGGACAAATACGAGTGCGTCATATTAATGTACCAGGAATAGTTAAAACAATCAGAGTTGAGCAAAACAAAGAATATAGAGTACTGCCAAAATTTGATTATATGGTTATTAAGTATATATCGGCTAGCCCAGTTACGGGAGTAGATATAGATTCAGCAACTGAAATTTTAAAATCAAATGTAGCTGCTGTTGATAAAAAGCCAGTAGGATATGCAGGAGGAGCTATACCTAAAGAAACAGTAGGAGGAGTGGACTATATGTTTTATGGTGGAGATGAAAAATCAAACGGAAGTGAGACCTCATATGTAAATATTATTAAGTTAAATGAAATTCTATCAAAATATCCGGAGAGTTCAAATCAAATAGAAATAGGTATGTCTGCATGGTGGTATTCAAATAGTACGAGTGTTAAAAATGCAGTAGTTTCTATTAGTGTATACAAAGGAGGAGAGATGGTTCCTAGTGGAACAACTTTTGTAAATAAAGTAGATGGTGTATTAAAACAACCTTTATTAGAATTTTCTTCTGTCCCTAAAACTCTATCAGTAAGAGGTAGTGATTCAGTAACTAAAGACACATATAAAACAAGATATACTCCAATGTATAAGTTAGAGTATGATAGAGTAGATAATACAGGAGTACTAATACCATGGATTAATTGGGAGTAGAGGATAACACTCTTTTTTTGGATATTTAATATCTAACTCACAAAGCTCTATTTAAAGACTATTAGAGTCTAATAAAATATATTATCAGTATAATCAGTATAGTACTTTT
>JBOFGJ010000942.1:0-19952 GCA_051649065.1 Flavobacterium sp.
GAACTATATCGATTATAAAAAGGAATTAATTCCATTTGACGATGAGTTCTTCCCGTTTTTATTTAAAAGAAAGAGTTTTCAATACGAAAAAGAAGTTCGCATTATCTGTGATACTACCCCTCTTGACATAGATATTCATGAAGGAATAAAAATCAATATAGATATCCAACAATTAATAGAAAAAATATATATCCACCCTAAGTCCGAAAACTGGTATAAAAACTTAGTATTAGAGTTAATGCAAAAGCTTAACTTTAAGTTTCAAGTAGAAAAGTCAGACTTAGAGAGTGATATTTTAATCTAAAAAAGAACTATGGAAACAATGAACACTAACCAAGTAATCGTATCTATCTTAGATAATGATTTCTATAAGTTTACGATGCAGTACGCTGCTATTAAACAATTCCCTTATGCAAAGGCTTCTTATATTTTCATCAATAGAGGAAAGCATCAATATCCCCCAGGATTTGCAGAAGCACTACGTGCAGCTGTAGATGAGATGGCTAAACTAAAATTAACTAAGGCAGAGAAACTATTCTTAGAGAATACTTGCCCTTACTTAGACCCTACATATCTAGATTTTCTACAAGGATATCACTATGATCCTTCAGAAATAGAGATATCACAAGATGGATCTGACTTAGAAGTACACATTAAGGGATATTGGTATAGAACGATCTTATGGGAAGTACCATTAATGTCTATTATCTGTGAACTATATTACAAGATGACTAAGTTAGAGAGAGAGTCTTCTGAAGCAGTCATCGCTAATACGCAAAAGAAGATAGAGAAATATAAAGAACTAGGGATTACGATAGCTGAGTTCGGGACTAGAAGAAGACACTCATATGCTGTACATCAGTTAGTAGTGGATACCTTAAAAAAGCACGGTGATGGTAGTTTTATAGGAACTAGTAATGTACATCTAGCGATGAAGTATAATACTAAACCTATCGGTACACATGCACACGAATGGTTTATGTTTCACGCAGCTAAATACGGTTTCAAAATGGCAAACTCAATGGGATTAGAACATTGGGTGGATACATACAGAGGTGATCTTGGTATCGCATTAACTGACACCTATACAAGTAAAGTGTTCTTTGAACAATTTGACAAAAAGTTCGCTAAGTTATTTGATGGTGTTAGACATGATAGTGGAGATCCTCTAGACTTTGCAGATCAAGTTATCGCTCATTATAAGTCATTAAATATAGACCCTACTCAGAAGACAATTATATTCTCTGATGGATTAAACCCCGAAAAGGTGGAGCGCATCGCTAAGCACTGTAAAGGGCGTATAGGTATGTCATTTGGTATCGGTACTGACTTTACTAATGATGTAGGACTAGAGGCTATGAATATCGTGATCAAGATGTCTCAAGCTCTTCCTGAAGGAGGATATTGGACTGATGTGGTGAAGTTATCAGATGAACCAAAGAAGCATACTGGTACACCTGAAATGATAGAACTAGCACAAAAATTACTAGAGATACCTATAATACCTTAAATCACAGATAAATTTAAGGTAATTAAATAAAAGTACAGAAGCCTTATAAATTTTGTTTATTATATCATTTTTATAACGGTTAAAAGACTATTTTTGCAACAAATTAAATTTAAGAATAATGGCAACGAACAGAACTTTTACAATGATCAAGCCTGATGCTGTTGAGGCAGGTAACATCGGTGGAATCATCAACATGATCACTGAAGCTGGATTTAAAATCGTATCAATGAAGTTAACTCAATTAACTGTAAGAGATGCACAAAAATTCTACGAAGTACACAGTGAAAGACCTTTCTACGGAGAATTAGTTGAATTCATGTCTAGAGGACCAATCGTAGCAGCTATCTTAGAAAAAGATAACGCTGTAGAAGATTTCAGAACATTAATCGGAGCTACTAATCCAGCTGATGCTGCTGAAGGTACTATCCGTAAAAGATATGCTAAGTCTATCGGTGAAAACGCAGTACACGGATCTGACAGCGACGAAAACGCTGCTATCGAGTCTGCTTTCCACTTCTCAGGAAGAGAGCAATTCTAAGAATTAGCGCATAGATATAATCTACATTAAATATAGATTTTACCTAATAAAAAAGCTAACTGAATTAATTCAGTTGGCTTTTTTTATTGACTTCATTGGTTTGATTAGAACAAACTTAAATGTAGTTCGTTTACTAGATCTAATATCATATGATATCCCACTACTGAGTTACCTTGTGTATCTAACCCTGGGCTATACGTTCCTATCCCTATCTTATTAGGTACAGAGGCAACAATACCTCCACCTACTCCAGATTTACTAGGTAATCCTACAGTACGTGCATACTCACCACTAAACTCATACATCCCCGCGATAAGCATCTGAGACTGTACTAACTTAGACATCTCTGAGTTTTTATACTTTGTATCTCCATCAAAACGAGTACATTGATTAGCAAAGAAATAACCTATCTTCGCTAAATCTGTTGCTGTAATTTCAATAGAGCATTGTTTAAAATAGTTATCTAATCTATTCTCTTCACCTTCTATTAAACCATTGTTCTTTAATAAATGGAATATCCCTCTATTTCTATGTCCTGTTTCTCTTTCAGACATATAGACAGAATGACTATATCCGATAGCTTCGTTCTTTGTGATATAACGCACCATAGACAATATCTTTTGGAACGCTTCATCTTCCTCTCCTCCTAATAAAGCAGTAGTCAAGATAGCACCTGCATTCATTAACGGATTTAGAGGTTTACCTTTAGTCTCAAGATTTGCATAATGGTTAAAAGGCTTATCTGTTCCATAATATCCTGCTTTAGAGAACACTTCTTTCTCTCCTAATTCTTCTACAGCGACCATTAATGCTATAATCTTCGAAATACTCTGAATAGTGAATTTCTGAGATACATCCCCTACACTAACAATTTCTCCATTCTGCTTAACAACAGAAAAAGCAATAGCTTCTGCATTAACCTTACTAAGTTCAGGTATGTAATCTGCTACCTTTCCTTCACTTACATGTATTTTATTTTTCTCTAAAATACGCTCTAACATTTCACTCGTAATTAGATTAGTACTATCACCACTTCTAATTATCTTCTTAGCATAAGCCGTTCCTCCAAAAGAAACTAAACATGCTACAACCCAACTTAGGATAATGTTACTTACACTATTCTTCTTCATATTATTAATCTAATTTATTGAATATTTTTCCTTCTAATTATTTTGCCCGTTTCAGTCTCTACAAACTTACTTATGAACTGTATTTCTCTTGGTTTTTCATATTTACTCAAGTCTTCAAAAACATCTCCTGCTAATGTATACTCCTCACTTTCAATAACTAAAACCAATTTATTACCAAAATATTCATCTTCCTTACTCGCTACAAAGAAACGATAAGGAATTCTCTTTGCCAACTTTTCTTCTATTTGCTCTGGAAAAAGTTTTACTCCTCCACTATTAATAACATTATCGACTCTTCCTCTCCACTTAAACTCTTTATTACTAATAATTTCGACTAAATCATTAGTCACTACTAAGTCTGGATTCACTGTAGGAGCAGATATAACTAGACATTCTCTATCATCCATACTTACATTAGCATGTGGTAACACCGAAAACGCATCCGTGCCCACTAACTTCGCTGCGATATGCGTAATCGTCTCTGTCATTCCATAAGTCTCATAGACCTTAGTATCTAGCAACTCTAACTTCTCCACTAAACTCTTATTTACCTTAGCTCCGCCTATGATAAGCTTCTTCACATAAGCTAATTCTACTAATGAATTTTCCACCTGCATAGGCACCATTGCCACAAAGTCATATACTTTAGTATTGCCTAATAATGGTCTAGCAGTTGGTTCTTTTACATCAAGCTTCCATCCCAATATAAGCGCTCTTATAAACATAAGTTTACCTCCTACATATTTAGTAGACATACACAACAGAGCATTACTAGAAGTCTCAATATCAAAGAATATCCCAGTAGCTTTAGCAGAGTATACCATTGCTTCTTTCTTTAGCTGAATAACCTTAGGTGGTCCTGTGGTACCAGAGGTTGTCAAGCTAACATAATCATCAGTATTAAACCACTGTATGATCAGATTTCCCAAATCTAATAAGTATTCTTCTGTTCCATTTATCCAAACATTAGACAGCTCTATTAACTCCTCAATAGAATATCGCTCTCCATTAAGTTCAAAATTAGGATGTATATAATTTAATTCCATATTACTGCTCATTAGATTACTTTACCAAATAACTGATGCTTCCAATTCTTCCACCCATACTTCTTAGAGAAAATAACAATCACTATAGGCAATACAATTCCCACTTGAATAATATATTCCCAAGGAGAAATCACACTTTCTGAGTTAATATTAGTAAATAGTGAGTTCGTCTGAAAAGCTGTCCAATCAGAAGTAACTAATAATACACCAATTAAGTTATTCGCAGCGTGAAATCCTAAGGCTAATTCTAAGCCATCATCCATTAAAGTGATGATTCCTAAAAACAAACCTGTACCTATATAATAGATCATTATACTTGCTCCTATTTTCTCAACTTCTGGGTTTGCTAAGTGCATTAATCCGAAAATCACCGAAGTAGAAAATAAAGCTATTGCTCTACTTCTAGTAGCAAGCCCAATTCCTTGCATAAGATATCCACGCATAAAGTACTCTTCAAAACTAGTTTGTAAAGGAATTAATATGATCGCAAATAGGAAAAAAACAACAAAAGGACCTAATTTAAATGAAAATACATAGTCTTCAGGATTAGCAATATATCCATAAATAAAGAAGCCAATAATGATAAAACTCCACAGTGTGAAAGAAAAAATAAATCGCTTCCAATCTACCTTCATCCTAGATGTAGTAAGACTTAACAAACTTTGCTTATGAACAAATAACACCCAGACAATCAAAAATATTAACATGAAAACTAATGGTCCAATAGTTATCAAAAAATTAATATTTTTACCATATTTTTGAATGTTAATTTTTATGATTTCATTAGTAGATACCGATGAATACTTCAAAGAAACCCAATTCAGAAACATAATTCCTAAAAAAAACAATGAAAAAGGTAAATAATACCATAGTTTCTGCTTTTTGTTTATTCTCAATAACTGTTCAATAATTCCCATATTTCAAAATTTGTACTATATTTGGTATAAAATTCCTTATTTATGATCACAATTTATCACAATCCGCGTTGTAGCAAATCACGCGAAAGTATTGCTTTCATGGAAGAGCAAGGTGTAGCTTACAAAATTATAAAATATTTGGATGCCGACCTTACTGAAACAGATGTTAAAACAATACTAAACAAACTCAATTACAATCCAATCGATTTAGTTCGTACAAAAGATGCATTTTGGAAAGATACTTTTGGAAGTAATACATTGAGTGATGAAGAGATTATCGAAGCGATGGTATTAAATCCAAAGCTAATCGAAAGACCTATTGTTGTTAACGGAGGAAAAGCCGTTATCGCAAGACCTACAGAAAAAATACACGAAATCTTGTAGATTTAATTAACAATTTATTAACTATTGGTTTTTTAAACCTTCACCACAAATTATAGTCTAAGAAGTATAAACTAACGAGACTATAATGAAAAGATTAAAAACTACAAAAGTTCTCCTAATGCTGTTTACCCTTTTTATCGGGTTAACAGCATTAGCGCAGAACTCTTCTAAAAGTACTTTATCAGGTACTGTAGTGGAAGCGACTACCAACCTTCCTTTAGAATACGCTAGTGTATTCGCACAAAATGAGAACAATGCTAATATTGTTTCTGGAGGTATGACTGATGCGAAGGGAAACTACTCTTTTGAAGTACCTAATGGATCATACTATGTTAAAATTGAATTTCTCGGTTTTAAAACAATTGAAATACATAAAGTTCAGGTAACTGGTAACACTAATTTAGGTGTTAAAAAAGTTATGGATGATAATCAAGTACTAGATGAAGTAATGGTTATAGCTGAACGATCTACCGTAGATATTAAACTAGACAAAAAAGTATATAACGTAGGACAAGATATGATCGTTAAAGGCGGTACAGCTGGAGATGTGTTAGATAATGTTCCTTCTGTTACTGTAGATAGCGAAGGTGCTGTTAGTTTACGTGGTAATGAGAATGTAAAAGTTCTTATCGATGGAAAACCTACAGGTCTTGCAAATAACATCCAAGAAGCTATGCGTATCTTATCTGCTGAATCTATCGATAAAGTAGAAGTAATCACTAATCCTTCTGCTCGTTATGAAGCTGAAGGTGGAGCAGGTATCATTAATATCGTACTTAAAAAAGGAAAAGCTCAAGGTATCAATGGTAGTGTGACAGCTACTATCGGTGATCCCCGTAACTATAGTCTAAACGGAAATGTCAATATCAGAGGAGAAAAATACAACTTCTATACTACGCTATCTTATAGAGATGGTATCACGAAAGGATATAACGTTAATGATAACCAATATCTTGATACTGAAGGCAACACAACGAAGTACATCAACGAATATAAAGATAATGAGCGTTCTAGACAAGGTTATAATGGAACCTTCGGTCTAGACTATTACCTAACTCCTTCGTTAACGTGGTCTAACGCTGTTACTGTACGTAGAAACACAGGTTCAGCTCCTAATACAGTTACTTATTCTTACTTTGATGCAAATCACGATTTTTCTTATAACCGTTTTAGAAATGAAGAAAGAAGCTCTAAATCAAACAATGTAGAATATACTACTTCGTTTGAAAAGAAATTCATTAAAGAAGATCACAAACTTACTGTTGAAGCGAGTATATCAAAAGACACAGATAATGACGATGCTATTATCTCGGATGTCACTGAATATTTAAACAGAAAAACTTTTGAAAAAACACTAAACGATGACAAGTTTAAATCAGGTTTAGTTAGAGTAGATTACACATTACCTCTAGGTAAAAGTGGACATCTTGAAGCTGGGTATTTAGGTACATTTAAAGAGACTACTAATAATTTTATGTTAGCTAATCTAAATAATAATCAGTGGATCACAAATACGAGAGTTTCTAATATACTACAATACAAAGAACAAGTGAATGCCTTCTACGCTCAGTATGGGGATAAAATCACAAGTAAACTTAACTATATGGTAGGTTTGCGTTGGGAGAAGAGTAATATCGATGTAAATCAACTAGCAAGTAATGACTTTAACAACAAGAAATATGACGACTTCTTCCCTAGTTTATTCTTAAACTATGAGTTCAACGAATCTAGTAGTCTTAGCGTAAGTTACAGTAAGCGTATCATGCGTCCAAGAGGAAGATTCCTTAATCCATTCTCTAATTATACAAGTGATATCAACTTCTTCCAAGGTAACCCTAATTTAGATCCTGCGAAAACGAATGCTTTTGATTTAGGATACCTTAAGAGATGGAGTGGATTTACATTAAGTGCTTCTGCTTATTTAAATAAAACTGATGATACATTCCAATTTGTCAAAAGAATAGCTGGGACTAGTGCGGATGGAACACCTATCACTGTTAGCTCACCTATTAACTTGGCAAGTGAATATCGATATGGTTTTGACTTTACGCTTAACTACAGCCCTTACAAATGGTGGAAACTTAATGGTAACTTCAACTTCTATAGATCAGAAACAAAAGGTGATTACACATTCACTGACTTTGATGGAACTAAAACAACAGAGAACTTTGATAAGAACACTTACTCATGGTTCGCTAGAATTACATCGAAGTTAACACTTCCTTACAAGATAGACTGGCAAGTTAATGGAATGTATAGAGCTCCTTATGACACTTCACAAGGAAGAGTATTAGGTAATCTATCCGCTAATACTTCCTTGAGTAAAGATATATTGAAAGACAAAGCTACTATCACATTTAATGTAAGCGACATTTTTAATTCTCGCAAAAGAGAAATGGATACTTTCTTACCTGAATCTATCTCTCACAGCGAAATGCAATGGAGAGGAAGACAAATCAATCTATCGTTTACTTACAGATTCAACCAAAGTAAAATAGATAGAAACAAGAAGCAAAAAACTAGTGGTGAACCTGAACAAGGTGGTGAAATGGAAATGATGTAAATAATACAACCTAAACCTAACTATTATAAATTTATTTATTAGTTCTAAAGGGATTATCTAACGATAGTCCCTTTTTTTATATAACTATCTTTATCTTTTACAAACTCTCCATAACCTAAGTATTTTTAAATATTAATGTACTAGTAATCACTCAAAATCACTTAGTCTTAAGAACATAAAAAAGGGAGTTAATCAACGTTCAAAGGGATCACTAAGACTGATTTAATCATTTAGACCACTCAAACGATAATTGAAAAGTTAAACATTTTGAATCCTTATCTTTTATTACTGTCACTTCAATACTTCTTCAACATTACTACAACATTGTCCTATTATAACCTCTTTTTACTGAAGAATTCTTGACCCACTATTGAAGAGCTCTTGTCTCAAACAAATTAGTTCGCTCCAATTTTTAACGTTGATTCCTTAAAAGATTGTGAGCCTTTAGTTCATTACAAGCCAAAAAAAAGAGTCATAATACTCAATTATGACTCTTTATCTCTTAAACCAAATACTAGATTTAGTTATCTTCTAATTGCTGTCTATTAGCTTTCTTCTCTTTCAATAATTCTCTTGCTCCCCCTACTGCCCAGTAAGATGCGAAACCAACCAAGAATATTAAAAGCCAAAATGCCATAGTAATTACTGTCATGGCAACGATGAAACCTAAATACTGTTGAAATTCAAACATGTTTTCTCCGGATTAATTTTTGTATATACGCTGTAAATATACTCACTTTTATCTTTTCTACCTAGTAGCATATAATTTTTAATCTTTCTTTAGAATCAAACTAAATAATTTACACTATCTTTAGCTTATAATCATTATAAATAAACACCACATGAACTATAGAATAGAAAAAGACACCATAGGAGAAGTAAAAGTTGCTCAAGACAAATACTGGGGTGCTCAAACAGAACGTTCTAAAAACAACTTTAAAATAGGTCCTGAGGCATCTATGCCACATGAAATTATAGAAGCATTTGCTTATCTAAAAAAAGCTGCTGCTTTTACAAATGCAGATTTAAATGTTTTAGATCCAGAAAAAAGAGATCATATCGCTAAAGTTTGCGACGAGATACTAGAAGGCAAACTAGATGCTCACTTTCCTTTAGTTATTTGGCAGACAGGTTCTGGCACCCAGTCTAATATGAATGTTAACGAAGTAATCGCTAATCGTGCTCAGGTATTAGCAGGTTACCAAATAGGTGAAGGCGAATCTGTCCTAAAAGCGAATGATGACGTTAATAAATCACAATCGTCTAATGACACCTATCCTACGGCTATGCACATTGCAGCCTATAAAGCAGTAACTAAATATACTATTCCAGGTGTAACAGCTTTAAGAAACACCTTAGATAAAAAAGCAAAAGACCTAAAAGATGTAGTAAAAATAGGACGTACGCATCTTATGGATGCAACGCCATTAACCTTAGGACAAGAAATATCAGGGTACGTTGCACAGCTTGACTATGGACTTAAAGCTCTAAATAATACGCTACCCCACCTTGCTGAACTAGCTTTGGGGGGAACAGCTGTTGGTACAGGACTTAACACCCCTAAAGGTTATGATGTTAAAGTAGCTGAGTACATTGCTAAGTTTACTGGGTTACCTTTTGTAACTGCCCCAAATAAATTCGAAGCTTTAGCTGCTCACGATGCTATCGTAGAAACACATGGTGCTTTAAAGCAACTTGCTATATCTTTATATAAAATAGCAAATGATATCCGTCTATTAGCTTCAGGACCTCGCTCTGGTATCGGAGAGTTGATTATTCCTGCTAATGAGCCAGGCTCTTCTATTATGCCAGGTAAAGTAAACCCTACACAATGCGAGGCACTAACTATGGTAGCTGCACAAGTATTAGGTAATGATACTACTATTTCCTTTGCTGGAACACAAGGACACTTTGAGTTAAATGTATTCAAACCTGTGATGGCAGCTAATTTCCTACAATCAGCTAGGTTAATTGGCGAAGCATGTATTTCGTTTGATGAGCATTGTGCTCAAGGAATTGAAGCTAATGATAAGCGCATCCAAGAATTATTAAACAACTCTTTAATGCTTGTAACTGCTTTAAATACAAAAATAGGATACTATAAAGCAGCCGAAATAGCACAAACAGCACATGCTAATGGTACTACGCTTAAAGAGGAAGCTATAAGATTAGGGTATGTGACTCCTGAAGACTTTGACTTATGGGTTAATCCTAAGTTGATGATTGGCAATATCGACTAATAGAACATCTATTAACTCAGATTAATCTAGCTATATAAAAAAGCCAATACATCATCATGTTGTATTGGCTTCTTAGTTTAACTCTTCATTTTACTATATTAGTATACATACTCACTAGATTAAAAGTTAAAGTAACTACGATAGTTATCTAAGTCTTTATCTCCTCTTCCTGATAGATTTATTACCACAATATCTTCTGGTTTAAACTTGCGTTGTTCTAAAACAGCTAAAGCATGAGAACTCTCTATCGCAGGAATGATTCCTTCTACTTTACAAAGGGCAAGACCAGCATTCATCGCTTCATCATCTTTAATAGCATAGAACTCAGCTCTACCTAATTCCTTCATATGAGCATACAGTGGCCCAAAGCCAGGATAATCTAAACCTGCTGATACAGAGTAAGCTTCCATCGGCTCTCCATCCTCATCTTGCATAAATAATGTTTTACTACCGTGTAACACGCCTTCTTTACCTACAAAAGAAGTAGCAGCAGTCTTAGGGCTATCAGCACCTTCTCCTCCACCTTCAGCTACGATAAGCTTTACTTGTTCATCCTCTAGGAAATGATAAAAAGCACCAACTGCATTACTTCCTCCACCTACACATGCTACGATATAATCAGGTTCTTCACGCCCCTCTTTTACTAATAACTGTTTTCTGATTTCTTTAGAGATAATAGATTGAAACTTACTCACCATATCAGGATAAGGATGTGGTCCTACAGCAGATCCTATAAGATAGAAAGTGTCATCTGGATTCTCTATCCAGTATAGTAATGCCTCGTCTACAGCTTCTTTTAATGTTTTAGCACCTGACTCAGCAGGTCTTACCTCAGCACCTAACATTTTCATACGTGCTACATTAGGAGCTTGTCTCTCGATATCTAGTGCCCCCATATACACGATACACTCCATCCCCATTAACGCACATACAGTTGCTGTAGCCACACCATGTTGTCCAGCACCAGTCTCTGCTACTATTTTATGCTTTCCTAATCGCTTAGCTAATAATATCTGACCGATCGTATTATTAATTTTATGCGCACCTGTATGACATAAATCCTCTCTTTTTAAATAGATCTTCGTATTATACTTTTGAGACAGCCCTTTTGCAAAATACAAGGGCGTCGGACGACCTACATAGTCTTCTAATAACTGAGTCATTTCTTGTTGAAAATCCTCTTGCTCGATAATGTGGATATATTCTCTTTGTAATTGACCTATGATAGGCGCTAATGCATCTGGAATAAATGCTCCACCATAATTCCCGTAATAACCGTCTTTGTTTACTTGATATTTCATATTTCTTAATTGTTTATATTTTGGATTAGGTACAAAAAAAAAGAGGCTTGTCGTATGACAAGCCTCTTCTAGGTATTATATATTATTTCTCTTAATTCATATATACATAGCAAGGACTGCTCACGACATTCGACGTAAGTGCACTCCACCACCAAGTATTTGTAAGAATTAAATTCATTTCGGTTCTCTACTTATTGAATTACAAATGTAGAAACTTATTTTCAATAAACAATAAAAAAAGGATACCATTAAAAAAAGTATCCTCTTAAGTTTTTCTTTTTTAAAGAGTTATAGCATAACTACAGCGTCTTTCTCTGCTGCAATCTCAGATACATCGTATCCGCTAAAACTTTTTAAGTATGTACGAATCGAAGTTCCGTAACCATCTTTAAATCCTTCTGAACCATTACTGTTCAAAAATTTCTTTACTGAACCAGCACCACCTAAGTGAGCTGCAGCCAAGATTCCTGATTCTGTGATAGCGATCCCTCCGATGCGTTTACCATCAAATCTTTCAATCTCTTTTCTCAAAATCCACTTGTTTTTTGAAACTAATGCATCGAAAGCTTTTTCTTGCATTAATGGATCATGTAAAAAGTTAGTCGTATCTGTTACGCCTATTGAACGTAATGCCACTTTACCAAACTGGTATTTGCCCATATAACCGTATGAATTAACTATTCTGTATAATCCGTACGATTCACGTACTGCCAATGCCTGTTTAAAACCGACATAAGTCTTTCCGATAAATGGTATTGCTAAAAACTCTGCTGACTCTTCCATGCCTTCTTGGCTTTCTGGAAAGTCATACGATAATGGGCCTTCTGGGACAATTTTATATTCCTCTAAAAGCATAGTTTCATACTGTTTAAAACCTGAAACTACTCCTCCTGTTAATAGGACAATACCAATAAAAAAAGAACATTTTTTTCTCATTAAAACTAATTTCTCAAGCCCTGTCACCACTTGAAATTTCTGATGGCAAAGATACTTCAATTTTCAAAACCTCCTATTTTTTTAATATCACTTTTCAAACTTTAACAGCAAAAATAAACACAATCAATTAAAAATCAATAATTTAAAAATATATAGATTAACAAATATAAACTTGCTTAAAACATAATTAATTCTTAAATTAAAGGAGTTCACACCAGTAAAAACAAGAACTAAAACAAAAAAAAGGTGCAATACCTCTCGATATTACACCTTCCTTTTTTTGCTATTAAATGGTGATTTTTACTCTTCCATTTTAGAAGAAAGCTCAAACCATTTCTCTTCTTTATCTTCAAGGTCTTTTAATACCTTTTGAAGCTCATTTGCCTTCGTTTCTACCTGTTCATCTCCTACTTTCCCATCAGAAAAAAGCTTCTCTATCTCCACTTTCTTTTGTTCTAGATTAGCGATTTCTCTCTCTAATTTTTGAAACTCTTTCTGTTCTTGAAAAGTCAAACCTTTCTTCACTTGATTATCTTTCCAATTTACCTTTTCTTTAGGTGTATCATCTTTTACTGGTTCAGCACTATCTTCATAAGTTCTAAAGTCAGAATAGTTACCAGGGAAATCTTCTATTACTCCCTCTCCTCTAAAGACAAACAAGTGATCTACGATCTTATCCATAAAGTATCTATCGTGAGATACTACTACTAAACATCCTGGATAGTCAAGTAAGAAACTCTCTAATACGTTTAAGGTAACGATATCTAAGTCATTCGTAGGCTCATCTAAAATCAAGAAGTTAGGGTTCTGTATAAGTACAGTACATAAATAAAGGCGTTTTAGCTCTCCTCCACTTAGTTTCTCTACATAATCATATTGTTTCTTTCTATCGAATAAGAAACGCTCTAAAAGCTGTCCCGCAGAGATCATTCTACCTTTGGCTAACGGGATTTGCTCTCCATACTCTTTAATAACCTCTATAACCTTCTGTCCTGGTTTCACTTGGATACCACTCTGGGTATAATACCCTATTTTTATTGTCTCTCCTACTACTACCTTACCAGCATCTGGTTCTAATCCTTGCGTAAGCATATTAAGGAAAGTAGACTTACCACTACCATTCTTACCGATGATACCGATACGCTCTCCTTTATTAAAGTTATAGCTATAATCCTCAAGAATAACTTTATCTTTAAATTTCTTATGAAGCTTATGAAGCTCGATAATCTTACTACCGATACGCTCCATATTAATCTCTAACTCTACTTGATGCTCATGTCTTCGGCTATTCGCCTTTTCCTTAATCACGTAGAAATCATCTATACGAGATTTAGACTTAGTCGTACGAGCTTTTGGTTGTCTTCTCATCCAAGACAATTCTTTAACGAATAAGTTCTGAGCCTTATCTATACTCGCATTCTCTATCGCTAGACGCTCTTCTTTTTTTTCTAAGTAATAAGAATAGTTTCCTTTATACTGATAGATCTTACCATTATCTAACTCGATAATCTCGTTACACACACGCTCTAAGAAGAAACGATCGTGCGTCACCATAAATAAAGTAATATTCTCCTTAGCAAAGTAATTCTCTAGCCATTCGATCATCTCTAGATCCAAGTGGTTAGTCGGCTCATCTAGAATCAATAGATCTGGTCTATTAATCAAGATAATAGCTAAGGCCAATCTTTTCTTTTGCCCTCCTGATAAAGACTTAACTTTTAACTTTAAATCTTCTAACTTCAGTTTAAACAAGATTTGCTTATACTGCGTCTCAAAATCCCAAGCGTTATGAGCATCCATCTTCTCGAATGCCTTTTGGTATGCATCAGCATCCTCAGGATTCTCTAAAGCTTTCTCATAATCTTCTATAATCTTTAAAGTTTCATTATCTGAAGCGAATATACTCTCCTCTACCGTTAACTCATCTTGCAGATTAGGCTCTTGAGATAAGAATGCCATGCGTATTCCTTTTCGTATAACTACTTGCCCTGAGTCAGGAAAATCCTCACCCGTGATGATGCGTAATATAGTTGTCTTACCTGATCCATTCTTAGCGATAAAAGCTATTTTCTGATCTTTATTAATTCCAAAAGAAATGTCTTCGAACAATGTTCTTGCTCCAAAAGACTTCATTATATTTTCTACTGATAAATAGTTCACTATCTTTATTTTTTTACAAAAATAGCCTTTATTTCTTGATAAGAAAAAAGGCTATCCTATTACGTTCATATTTATCCTTAAATCTGCAGATAACCTTTAACCAAGATTAAACGAGAATGAATTGTACAAAACAGAGTAATATTAGTAATTAAAGCACACTGTAGTGTGGTTCTTGAGCTAATTGAAGCTATGTAAAGTAGAATTTATCGTAGTAAATGGTAGTTACAGATTTGAGGTTTATATTCCTTGTACTCGGATAACAATGTACTCTGACACAGTACCGATGCGGTATCTACCGCCCCAAATACCTACACCTGAGCTTACATATATATGTGTATCCTCTTTCTTTAAATACCCGTGCGAATTTTCGAATATACGATCCGTAATCCACGATATTGGCCACATTTGACCTCTATGTGTATGACCCGAACACTGCAAATCTACTTTATTCTTAACCGCTTCATCTAATAAATAAGGCTGATGGTCTAGTAGAATGTTCATTTGACTGCGATCTACAGATTTCATTATCTCTCCTAATTCCTTTCGATGTCTATTCGTTTTATCATCTCTACCGATTAAATTAATGCCTAGCGAATCTATATGCACTACCTCATCGCGAAGTATATGTATACCTGCTGACTTAAGAAAGTTAACACTTCCCTCTACTCCTGCTAGATACTCGTGATTACCTAGACATGCATATGTACCATATTCACTCTTAAATCCTCTCAATATCTCGTCTAACTTATAATACTGAAGAGGTATCAGACTTACATCTATTACATCTCCTGCTATTAAGACAGCATCTGCTTGTTCAGCATTGACACGCTTTACCCATTTCATTAACTCTTTCTGTTCTATAGCATACCCTAAATGCAAATCTGTCAATAAAACAAAACGCAATTCCTTAGGTAACTTCTTATCTACCTTAATAACTATCTCTCTTCTTTTCTTCTTTAAATAAGTAAAGTGCCCTATCAGTGCGATTACTAAAGTTAACAATATCAATAGTGAACCTCTAGCAGGAGAATAATGATCATAGATAAACAAATCTGACTGACTTGTAAATTGGTTAATCACCCAACCTATGTCAAATACTAAACACAACATAAATGCATAAATACTTAACATCAACCACCCAGTCCCTATCTTATATAAATACGAAGCTAAATATACTGGTATACGCTTACCGATAGCATAAAAAATAATCACACTAAATGACATCAACGCTGCCACTACTCCGAAAAAAGACTTAACACTATAATCGCTATCTCTGACTAAAGCACTGTAATTATAGAACACATAAGTATTCGACAACATATACAGGATAAATATCCCTAAAAACAAAAATCTCTTCATCTACTTTATTACATTTTTTAACACTATTCTGACAGTCGTCCCCTCACTTCGATGAGTGACTACTAGATCTTCCTCTTCATACTGCTGTATAAGAGACAGCCTTTCTTTAACAATAGAAAGTCCCTTTGACTCATGTCTCTTTTCTTTTATAGATGTATTACCTATACCATTATCCCGTATTTCTATTACTAAGTCACTCTCTCCTTTTTTAGCCATTGCGATAACTAATAAAGGATGTGCTATAGAAGCAGGGAAGGCGTGTACTAAGCTATTCTCTACGAAGGGCTGTAATAATAATGGCAGTATTAAGACACTACCTAAATCTACATTCCCTTTATCAATCTCAAAACGCACACGTCCATCTAATCTCATATTCTCAATCTCCACATATACCTTAAGGTAGTCACACTCCTCTTTAAGTGTGATGCGCTCTATAGTAGACATATCTAATGTAGTACGGATTAATTTAGCGAATCGCTCTAAGTAATACAATGCATCATCTATCTCCTCTTTGATAATATAATACTGTATAGAACTCAGTACGTTAAAAACAAAATGAGAGTTCATCTGACTGCGCACAGACTGTAATTTTACCTCAGCTAAACGCTTCTGATACTCTAACTTCTTCTTCTCTATGATTTGAATTCTTTTTACCTGCATCAGACGGATTCTATAAACCAGATAGGAAATCCCTAATAACAACCCTATGCATATCAAGATAAACCAAGTCGTAGCATAATAAGGCTGAGCAATCTCAAGATAAAGCAGTGGATAGATTAACTCATTACCACTGTCATAATCTACGATCTTAATATCTATCGGATAGATTCCCGGCTCTAGATAGTGAAGTTCGAGTTTATTCTCCCTAACATTCATCCAGTTCTCACCAGGTTTTAACCTATATTGGAAGTCAAGTTTATTGGGAAACTTTGTTCCTAATACTTCAAAGCCTATTTGTATATTATTCTCTTTACTCTTGAGAGACAATTCTTTTATATCATAATATATCTCCCCTTTCTTATCAAGCTCTTTTCCATTTATCTCTATCTGAGAGATATTGATATGATACTGTACCTCTCTTTGTTTAAAATAAGTCACATCTAAGACATATAGTCCTTCTGTAGTTCCTATATATAATAGATTATTCACTAAGGTACTAGATAGGATTTCTCCATTTCCCAATCCTTGTTCTCTATTAAAATAAAACTTGTGATTCTTATCTAGTACGGTTAACCCTTTACTTGTACCTATAAATACCTGTCCATTAATACACTTTAATAACGTGATATTGCTACCGATAATATCTTTACTTGAGATAAAGTCCTTTACTACATACTTACCGCTTTTAGTTTCTAATACATAGATATCATTAAAGTCAGTAGCTACATATAAAGTATTATTTGGTCCATTGGTTATTTTCTTAAGTCGATGTTCTGAGAACACATTAAGTCTCGAGAGAGATAATAACTCTTTATCTTCTAAACTATATAAACCATCTAACGCTCCCGCGAAGTACATTTTATTATCTACATAAGCGATATCTACTATGTCTCTAGGTATGTCCTCACTATCTATGCGGAAGTAATACTTATACTCCATATTAAACAAATCGCTATATATACGAATCCCACCGAATGGATTAGTCTCTATAAATTGATTCTTATAAAACCCAAATTTATAAGTATGAATAGAATGATAGGATAGAATATAGCCGTTATAACCTACTTGAAACACCCCTATATTACTACTAACCCAAATAGAATTATTATGCGTCACAGCAGAGTAAAACACGATCTTCTCAGCGGGTGTCGTGTAATCTATTTCATAGAAGTGATTGGCCTTTGTTGTATGGGCGGCATGCTTCTTATAATGTTCTTGTTGATAATTTTTAAACGCTTGAAGAGAGACCTTACCTACTGCAGCATTTTTCTCTTGCATATTCATCCCCTTATTACTAAAGATAAACACTCTATCGTTTATTGCCTTTACCACAGATACACTGCCATAAGAAGGATCATAACTTAATGGAGAGAATAAGTCTACCTGAAACACCCCTTGAGTCTTGGTTCCTAAGTATAAGAAGTCGTTCTTGTCATCATAACTTATCGAGTAATAATCTGTCTCAAAAGCACCAAGGTATTCTGTGATATTCTCAAGTGAGACACCATCCCATCGATAGACACGACCATTATTCTCATCTATTCCACCACTGACAATATACAGCTGATTATTAGCTCTCTTAATATCTTTAATTGGTGGAATATCATATTTCTTTACTAGTTTATTAGTAGTATAATCTTTAACGATTAATCCGTCTTGACAACCGTAAAAAACAAGTCCATTTAAACTAATAGCCGCGAACACACGTCCTACTTTCTCTACAAAGACTAATTTATCTCCGACTATCTTATAGATTCCATCATTAATAGTAGAGACATAGATCTCATTATTATATTCAAAGAAATCACTTACCTCAAAAGGATTATTTTTATTAGAAGTAAACGCAGGATTAGTGATCGAATAATCCTTCTTAGAAATGATAGATACTCCATCAGAAGTAGCGACATAGATCTTATCACCAACAGCTAATAAACGACGAATGCGATTAGAGATTAACCCCTGCTGTGTACTGATAATTCGCACCTCTCCTTTGGCCCTATATAATATACCCTGCCCATAACTACCTACCCATATTCCTCGATCATCATCCTCGATAATATCAGTCACATTTGTATAGCGATATCTAGCAGCATCCTCATTAGACTTTACTACTCCCTGTATCTTCTGTGTCAACCCAGAGCGAGACCCTATCCATAACACCCCATTAGAGTCTACACATAAGGCGCGCACATCATTAGCCATTAGTCCGTTATCGATAGTATACTGCTTAGTCACTACCCCCTGACCCAATGTAATATGATAAACAAAGAGTAATAATACAGTTAGAACATATCTCATATATTAAGACTATTGAGCTCCTTCATCGTATTAGATGCAATAGTTATCACATTATCTGTCTCTTCATTATTAACTTTAATCGTCTCTTTAAAATAAATCACATTTGTGTCCTTATCGATGTAATCGATATAATCCACATTGACTAAATACGAGCGATTAACACGTTTAAAATTTTTGTGCTTAATCTTATCCTCTACATTCTTAAGTGTTTTAGAGATTAGATACTTCTGATCCTTAAGGTAAATTTCACAGTAGTTATCAGCCGCCTTACAGTAGATAATATCTTCTACACGCACCATATACCTCTTCTGATTATTCTTAATCACTTTATAGAAATATTGGTATCCCTCTAATTCCTTATACTTATCGAAGACATCTTGTACATCTTGCACACCGATAGGCTTAAGCAGATACTTTAGACAGTCATATTTATTAATGGCATCTATCGCATACTGTTGATAGGCAGTAGTAAAGACTACTTCAAAAGATCCCTTTTCTAAATATTTAAACAACTCAAAGCCATCTTCTTCAGGCATCTGTATATCTAAGAATACCAAATCAGGTAACTGCACCTCAGCTAGCTTTACTGCTTCCTGCACAGAATTAGCTGTATGCACGATTATACGCTCGTCATAAACTACTCTTTTCTCAATTATCGTCTTTAAAACCTCTGCCACTTTCGGCTCATCGTCTACTACTAAGACTACTAATTCATTTAACATACTAATAAGGTGTATTTGTTAGTTATGTGGGGCTGTTAACGCAAAAATAAAATGTATCTCCGTTTTTAGTCATAAGCAGTAATATTGGCAATAATAAGTCTATCAAAGAGCTTATCACCAAAGTACCTTCTATTAAGTTTATAAACGAATTCATCTAAGTACGCTTGAAGGTATTTTCGTTTAATTTT
>JBOFGJ010000943.1:0-3855 GCA_051649065.1 Flavobacterium sp.
ATAAATTTAAAGTATGAATATGATTCTGTGACTACCCATTTTTTAGTCATCATTGATCTATGCCTTTTTAACTCATCATTATCAAACTGATAATTAAGACCAAATGCCTCTTCTTTTAATTCTGAAAAAATATATTTACTATATAAAACCGAAAGATCTATATTATACAGTTTACAGAAATTCTGTACTGTTAATGGTTGTTCTGTATCATTAACAAACCTTTGAATACGTTGAACAAGATTCTTTTTTCGATAATTAGTTGCCTGTTTAATGTTATTAAGAATATACTCTTTAGCTTGTTTTTCTAATACTATAGCGCAGCCTAATGGTAAATGAGGGAAGTCTCTTTCTAATTCATGTAATACAGTTGTATTCGTTTTTCCAATTAATGCCCTAAACTTCTGTTCAAAATCATATTCAGAACTTGCATTCCCTACAAAATCTAACACAGTCAACACTTCTTTTCCATCATTTAGTCGTAAACCACGTCCTAACTGTTGTAAAAATATTGTCAAACTTTCGGTTGGTCTCAAAAACAAAACAGTATCTATCTCAGGTACATCAATTCCTTCATTAAAAATATCAACTACAAAAAGATAATTAATCTCTTTTCTGCGAAGCTTACTAATTAACTCCTCTCTCCTCACTGATTGATCTGAGGTCAATATATCAGATTTAATATTCTTTGCTTGAAACCTCTGATTCATGTATTCTGCATGTTCTTTACTTGTACAGAATCCCAATGCTGTTACCTCTTCAATTCCTTTGGTGTACTTTTCAATATTGGTAATAATCTCTCCAACTCTGATATCATTATTAGTATAAATCTTAGTTAACTCTGATGTATCATATTTACCTTGTTTCCAAACTACCTCGCTCAGATCAATACTGTCTGATACAGCAAAATACTGAAATGGACACAATAGTTTATTATTTAACGCATCAGGCAAGCGTATTTCAGCAGCTATCCTATGATTAAAATCTTCCAAAATATTACCACCATCCATGCGTTCTGGAGTAGCTGTTAGTCCTAATAAAACTTTACTTTTAAAGTAACTTAATACCTTCTGATATGTACTTGCTTTAGCATGATGAACCTCATCAAAAACAATATAATCATAATAATCTACAGCTGTACCTTCACCTCTTTGAATACTATTGTACAGCGTCTGTATAGTAGAAAACACATATTTTGTATTCGATACTTCATAGCCATCACCTTGTAACTCTCCAAAATTTTGATCTCTTAATACCTGTCTAAATTTAGTTCTTGCTTGTTTTAAAATATCTATTCTATGTGCTATAAATAACAATGTAGCATTGGGATGTTCTTTTAGATAGTTTTTAAAATCAAAAGCAGCAATCATAGTCTTTCCAGTCCCTGTCGCTGCAATAACCAGATTTTTATGCGAATGATGTATTGATCGTTCTACTCTTAATTTCTCTAATATCTCTTTTTGATAATAATAGGGCTTTATATCAAAGAATGACATTAGCTCTTCACTATCTTTCTTTCCAATTTTACTTTGATTTAAAGCAGTTGATATTTTCTCGTAATCTTTAGATACAATATAACTCTCAAACTCTTCACTATTCCAATAGGTCTCAAAAGTCTTCTGAAACTTATTAATAACTTGTGGGATCTCTTGTGTAGTAACTTTTACATTCCACTCTAATCCATCAGTCAAAGCTGATCTCGAAAAGTTAGAAGATCCTATATAAGCAGTATGGAATCCAGTATTTCGATAGAACAAATATGCTTTAGCATGTAATCTTTCGTTTCCAATATTATAAGACACCTTAATCTCTGTATTAGGCAACTTAGCTAATTCCTCTATTGCCTTAGCATCAGTCGCTCCCATATAAGTTGTTGTTAATACACGTAGCTTTCCACCTCTTGCTGTAAAAGTCTCTAATGCAGGACGTAATAATACAATAGCTTTCCATTTAATAAATGAAACTAATAAATCGACTCTGTCAGATGACAATATCTCTTTTTTTAACTCACCATCTAATGACAACCCTAAATTACCACCAGTAAACAAATCACTCTGCGTCAACCTTGAAGTAGGAATTATCTCTTTTAGATAAGTAGATATGTCTTTATAGTCACAGGATAATTTATCTATTACCCCTGTTAAGATATGACCATCTGCATCAATAATATCTGAAGTAAAATCGTATGTATTTATTTCTTGATGTAGATAAGTGAGTAAATTATTAATCACTTCTATTTGATAAGATACTTGCTCTTCTTTCTTTACTCTTTTAATAACATCAAATGCTTTTGATAAAGCATCAGTAAAATGCTTAGCTAAATAGAAAGTAGCCTCTTCTATATCTAATCTTTTATCCTCTATAAAATAATTCGGAGCCAAATCACTTAACCTCTTCTTCAGAGACTCTGTAATTAAACTCTCATATATTCCTGTTTGCATAGACTGTCTATTGTTTTTCCTATAACTACAATCCCTAAAAATATCACTTTTATATATCTGCTCAAACTAAAAAAGTTGAATCACTTATTTTACTTAGTAATCACTCAAAACCTCCCTCACTTTTCACCACCACCCCAAAAAAAACACCTCTTTCTTACCCATAACTCCTAATAAACCACCCATTTTTTCCTCTATCTACCTTCATTTGATTAAAAAATATAAAAAAGTGAGTTACTTTTTTTTACATCAAAAACAACCAAAACACTAATTATCAACTGCTTATATAAAACCATAAAAAAACAAGACACACTCTCAAGTCAATGTTTATGGGCATTAGAGACAATTCCTTTTACAGTTCTTCTAGGATTCTCCCATTTTTCTCTATGTGAAGGCCTTTTTCTAAAAGAACTTTAAAATCATCATAGAACTATCCTAGACTAAAGTGTCTTGAGAACATCCTTAGAATAATATGCAAATCCAACGATATAAAGTTATTATTAACCAAAACTTGTTTGATTCGTATTACAATTGGTAGTCTAACTTCCTTTACTTTACCTCTATCTAAAAAAAGTAAAATCATGGCTGAAATTAAGGACGGAATACTAGGTGGAGTACGCGGTAAGGTGGGTACTGTAGTAGGGTATCAATTTAGAGGTAAGAATATTATACGTGCTATCCCTCAACGCTCATCAAAGGCGGCTTCGGATGCTCAAATATTACAACGCAGTAAATTTAAAGTTGTCATCTCTTTTTTAAATGGAGTTCGCAAATTCGTCAATACGCATTATCCCATAATAGAAATTGATGGAGAACAAAAGATAGGCATTGATCAGCTCAGATCTACAATCATGAAAGATGGGCTATTGGTTATAGATAATACGCTACAGATTATTCCTCAGAGGGTACTTCTCTCTATAGGCGTATTGCCTCCAGCGGCTATCAAGAAAATTGGCTTTCTCAAAGATTACAAAGTTAAAGTACAATGGGACGATACCATCGTCAATGTACTTACTCAACCTACTGACCAATTAATAGTCATAGCATACAATGATGAATTAGACGCTTTTCACATTGAAGAAAATGTTGCGAAACGAGAAGATAAATACGCTCACTTTAACTTAAATGAAAATTGGACGAAGGGAAATATTCACTTTTGGAGTGTTTGGAAGTCTGCTGATCAATCTATGCACAGTACTAGTATATATCACACTCCCTTAGTACTAGATAAATACTCTATAGAAGAACAAGATAAGCAGGAGCAAGAAGCTGCAGAATAAACGATGATTATAAAATGATAAAAGGCAGTGATACGCATCGTATTACTGCCTTTTATCTATCTAAAGTAGACTACTTTATTCTCGTCATACGCAATGTTGCCTTATATGCTCCTTCTATATCTCCTGATTTAGGCTCTATA
>JBOFGJ010000944.1:0-1058 GCA_051649065.1 Flavobacterium sp.
ATTAAACTTTTTGGTAGACTTAATTTACCTAAAGATGTTATTTATATATCTTTGATCCCTCTTTATACATTTGCATTTCTTATTGGTAACTATATTAATTTAAGGTTCGGATTTAAAATAATATACACCATTCACAATAACATTGAACTCGATTTTACTGGAGGCAGGCTACTAAGTTTGATTAAAAGTTTTTACTTTATGAAATTGAGGCGTTCTAAAAATGTGTACTCAGTCAGCGAAGGGCTTAATAGACAGTTAAAAAAACTGAATTTATCATCGCACACTCTAGTTAATAGAGTGTCACATAAGTATGTAGCTGTCGATAGGTGTGAAAGCGTTAGGCTAAACTTTTTAATGGTAGGGAGGCTTACGGAGCAAAAAGATTATTCAGCGTCTTTCCGATACTTTGATATTTTGATGAAAAACAACATTGAGTTCAGTGTTGATATATTCGGAGAAGGACCTCTTAAAGAAGAGTTATTAGACCAAGTTAACCAACTATCTTTGAGTCAATATATTAATTTTAAAGAGTACACTCCGGATATAGAAATAGTATTCAATAACGATAAGTACGATGCTTTTTTGCTTACTTCAAACTATGAAGGCTTTGGTTTGGTTATATTAGAAGCTATTTCTAAGAATCTTTACCCAATAGCTAGAGATTGTGATTTTGGACCTAAAGAAATTCTTTCTAAAGGCGTTGGACATTTATTACCATTTGAGTTTTCTGAGTCTGATGTTCTGAACTCTATTGCGGCTTATAGAGTTTGGGCTACATATTCATCGGTAACACAAAATAATCTTAGTTTTTCTGTCTTTAAATATTATTTGGATAAAAGTGAGGAAGCGTGGAGTCAAATAGAATCGTATCAGTAATCATCCAGGATGGGCAAGGGGGTATTGAAGTTGTATCAAAACTGAATACTGGTGCTGTAGTTACGCCTTTAAATAAGGAGGTTAAGGCGGGCTTCTTTGGTAGTCAATACGGCGTTTTTTTCTCTATTTTAACGGTGTGTAAAATATTGAGAGAAAATAATGTTGTAATGACAAACTTACCT
>JBOFGJ010000945.1:0-3747 GCA_051649065.1 Flavobacterium sp.
ATTATCATGTTCATATTCTTTACTTTCTAAATAGTTAATATATTTGATAATTGCTTCAGTAAAATGATTAAACTCATCATAGTACCTGCCCATATTATAAGAAAAAAAGTCTTTTTCTTCTTCTGTTAGCGCATCTAAATTATCCGTACTTACTAAAAAAACCTTATAATAATCTACACTTTCTTCTAATAAGAATAATTCTTTAGCTGGTACTCCTTTTAAACTATCTAAGTGTTCACTAAAAGTTATCAATCTTAACTGTTCAATAGCCTCTCCACTGTCAAACATAAGACCCTTTGTATCAGACATATAATCACTAATAAGATTTAGGTATCTAATAGTCTTACGAACTTCAAATTTTTCTTTAAAACGCTTGTTTTCTGCAGCTTCATCTATTTCACTTTGATTTTTACATCCTACTATTAGGGACATACAAACTCCTAATAGAGTAATTAGCTTTTTCATAAATAATTATTTTAAATTTTAACCTAATTTAATAATTTAAAAACAAACAATTAATATAAGAAGCAATAATTACATCGTAATAAAATAACTAACAGAATCAAAAAAAGGCATAAGTTATTTATGCCTTGTAGTATTATTCTTATTGATATTTGACTAGATTTTCAATCAACTACTCCTATTAATTCACATACATAATATATAGTAATGAAGTCACAGAGATAAATATCCACAGTCCTACTCCTTCTAATAAGGGTTTAAAACCTACTGACTTGACTGTGCGGTATGATAATGATGTACCTATTAAGAATAAAGTAAGTGTTAACGCAGCTTTAGAAGCTTCTACAATATATGGGCCTACAGTCTGTACTGCTGGAATATATGAGTTCGCTAACATTGCTAAGATAAATAGTCCAATAAAGTATGGTAACTTCACTTTGCCTCCTTTATTTTTAAAGAATACCATAGATAAGAATGCTACTGGTATTACCCATAACGCACGAGCTAACTTAACAGTAGTGGCTACTTCTAAGGCTTGATCACCATATTTAGCTGCTGCTCCTACTACAGAACTTGTATCGTGTATAGCGATAGCAGACCACAGTCCGAAGTCTACTTGACTTAATCCTAATGCGTGTCCTATCGGTGGGAAGATAATTAGAGCTACTGAATTCAGGATAAACACAATCCCTAAAGCAACTGATATTTGCTTCTCATCTGCTTTGATTACAGGCGATACTGCCGCTATAGCACTTCCTCCACAGATAGCTGTACCAGAAGAAACAAGATAAGAAATCTTCTTGTCTATCTTAAGCAATTTACCTAACAAGAAACCAAGTGCTAAGGTTAAGAATATAGAAAAGATGGTCAATATAAAACCGTCTTTTCCTGCTGATATGGCACTGTATACATTCATACCAAAACCAAGACCAATCACTGCTATTTTTAATAAGAGTCCTGTTGCCTTTTTGGTCTCCTTACTATAAGGATTTTCAAATATCTGTGCGTACACGATACCAATAACCAAAGCTACTGCAGATGATATAAATGGAAATAAACTAAGTAAAGCTAGCCCGATTAGCAGCACTTTACCTATAGAGTCACGAGTATTATTTTCTGTTGTCATTTGTATAATATTTACAGATACAAATGTCTTTCATCAGCAGAGGAAAAGAAAATACATAATAGTTATAACCTATAACTTTAAGTTATAATTCTGTACAAAGCGAATGAATAATTCAACCAAGGCACTTTCTTGCCCTTGACGCTGAATTAAAGAGAGCGTTCTACTTATATCAAGACCATCAATATCTATTATAGTAAGCTCATTATACTTCAACTCTTTTAAGATAGCGTGTACTGATAAGAAAGCTACACTGTCTGAATGCATTAGGTACATCTTAATACTCTCAGTACTGGAGAAACTCATTTCATTTGTTAAATCACTTATAGTTATACCTATTTCTTTAAGGCTACTATCTACTACATCTAAAGTACCCGACCCTGTCTCTCTTAATAAAAATGACAAGTCTTTAAGTTCTTGAGGCTTGATACTTCCTTTCTTTGCAAGTTCATTATTACTACCACAGACGAGTACTATCTCATCTTTAATAAAGTCGATATATTTTATCTGCGGGTTCTTAGAATACCCCTCAACAAGACCTACATCAATACTTTTAGTGAGTAATAAATTTTCGACAACTGTAGTATTATCAGAGACTACATCTAAGTGCAAATCATTCACTTTCTTCTTGAACTCAGCTAATAAGGGAGGTAGCACATACTGAGAAATCGTGGTACTTGCTCCTACTCTAAGACTTCCATCCATTTTGGCATTTAGCGCGTGTATATCAAACTCAAGATTGCGATAAATAGAGAAGATTTCTTCCGCATAAGTGTATAGCAGTTTCCCTGCTTCGGTAAGGTATATTTTCATACCATCTCTGACGAATAGCTTCGTCTGATAAGATGATTCTATCTCTTGAACATGTTTAGTAACAGCAGGCTGAGAAATCAGCAATTCCTTAGCTGCCTTCGTAAAACTACCTCTCTTGGCCACTGTGTAAAAAACCTTTAATCGAAAGTCAAACATATTACCCATTTTAAATAACAAAAATAACGAAATAATATGGAGGAACTATTGCTAATTACTAGAATACATTAGATAGATTTACCTACTTTTATATTCGTAAAACAAACTAACTTATGAAAAGAATTGGAATATTAGGAGGAACTGCTTATCCTTCTACTGCTTTATACTATACACTGTTAAACCAAATGGCAAATGAGAAATGGGGAGGATATCACTCTTGCCCTATTATCTTATACAGTATCGACTATCACAATATCAAAACGAGATATGCTAATCAATGGGATGAGATACCTAATATCTTAAAATATGAAGTAGAGAATCTACTGGCGCTACAGCCAGATTGTTATCTAATAGCTAACAATACACTACACAAAGCTTATGATGAGATTAAACACGAGTTATTAACCAATATTCCCATCTCACATAGTATAGAGTTAACGAGAGATCATCTAGTTAAAAGTAATATGAAAAAGGTACTTCTATTAGCTACACCTTTTACTATGGAAGATGACTACTTTAAAAATCCCCTGCAACAAGCTGGTATAGAAGTTATCATTCCAAATAAAGAAGAAATAAATCAAATAGGTATTTATCAAGGTATATTATCTAAAGGAGAAACTTCAGAAGAGATGTTACAGTTCTTCACTGCTATCACTGAGAAATATAATAGCGTAGATGGAATAGTTCTAGGATGTACGGAACTACCACTAGTATTTAATAAATTAGAAGTTACTACTCCTGTAGTAGATACAATGGTACTTCAATGTATTGATGCTTTTAATAAAATATCTCAATAGATATCTACTCTCTTACTAATTGTATAACAACTACTAAGAATCGTGTAACAGTTATATGCAGTTGCTATAATACATTTGTAATGTAAATTATAAACATTATAAAAATGGCAACAATATATCAAATAAAAGGAATGGGATGCAGTAGTTGTGTTGGTAAGATTCAAGATGAACTAAAGAAACATCCTAATATAAATGCAACTGTTACTTTAGATACACATAGTATAGAAATTAATAATCCAGAAGTAACAAAAGAGGAAATACAACAGATATTAACTTCTGCTGGAAAGTACGAGATACTTTAAAACGAACAAGGCATATATAGAACAATCTATATATGCCTTGTTCGTTAGAAGAATATTTCTAACTCCTCAAACTATTCGCTAAAAAGTTGCGCCT
>JBOFGJ010000946.1:0-1269 GCA_051649065.1 Flavobacterium sp.
ATATGAAGATTTCTTTGCACAAGATTTTATGCAGTTAATGAAAGGAATGCAAGAGGATATGAAAGTACAACAAGAAGCTTTTTTAAAAATGCTAAATGAACATGAACAAGAAGCTGCTAAAAAAGCAACTTCACAAAAAACAGAAACAAAAAAATAATGTCGGTCATATAAACTAGAAAAGCCCTATTTCATTTTAGAAATAGGGCTTTTCTCATTATCTATCTTACTTCTTAACGATGTGTTTTACTATTATTCCTTCACTAGTCATAAAATTAAGAATATATCTACCTATAGTCAAATCTTCTAAAGACAGGACTTTTTTATCAACGTTATTGACTACTTTTATTAATCTTCCATTTAGATCATAGATCTTTAGCCCATATACTTTAAGTTGTTGAATGTCATAATCTAAATTTGCTATATTCACAACAGGATTAGGCCAAATACCAATATCGAAAGTAGCAATCTCTTTGGGTAGAGTTACTATTTCTTCAGTTGTACTATCTCCTGATTTACTAGCATCTATTTCAACAATTGATATTGGTTCTTTAGAAGATAAAATTAGTGAATACTCTTGTCTTCCAAGAATTATACCTCCTTTATGACTTATGGTCAATATGCTTTCTCCTTTAGCTAATTTTTTGGAAGTAATACGCTCTACATTGTCTACATCATTATCTTTCTCTAAAGCTATAGGATTACTTATATCTTTATTAAGTGCCCAAGGCAAATAGATCAAATCACTTGTTTTAAGACGCATATCTAAATCATTTACCAACACAGGCTTACTGTTACTCATCGCTATAAGACTATTATCAAATACAGAAGCAGGATCAGTCCACACTAAAGTTGCTTCGATCTCATTGTTATCATAGTTATTCGTAATGATATATTTCTTAGTTTTTTTATTGACAAGCTCATTTTCTATTAAATAACTTCGATTAGTAGACAAGTTATTTAATAGAGTCATTGCTTTTTCGGCATCAATAGCTCCCCATCCATAAACTGCATTAGGTCCCTTTCCAAGGTCTTTTACAGCATTACTTTCTTTATCAGTAATCTTATTAAGTGAATAAGCTGTATGAATAATCAACCCTTTTATAGATGCTGCTCTAAGAGGAGTACTAAATACATTAACAGCCCATTCTTGTAAGAGTGCTACTAATGATGTTACGACAGGAGAAGCCATAGATGTACCCGCTAGATAAGTATATCTATCTGTTCTAAGTATATAATCTTCTGTACGGGAATAATCATTAATCGTAGAAT
>JBOFGJ010000947.1:0-6332 GCA_051649065.1 Flavobacterium sp.
GCCCACTGTCCTTCAACATAAGCAATAAACTCCTCTAAAGTCTTCGTATTAGTCTTTAAACCATATTTGTCCAAGTAATTATATATACGATCAATTACGATATGTGCATCTTCCATAGTGTTTTTTTTCTAGGCTAAAATAAGAAAAATATATGCGCAGTCTCCTGACTTCGCGCCAATATTCACAATCCACATCCACAGTAGTGCAGGCGTATTACTATACGCCCCTCATAAAACATCTAAAGATGTTTTCATAAACGTTGTGACATATACCGGAGGGTGTATAGTAATACACCCCGCACCTACTATCAGCAGTAGTATTACTCTTCTCATAACTTATTATTTATTACTTATTAAACTCCCCTGCTCTTATATCCATTCTTAGAAAATTGTAAAAAAGGAAAAAACAATCTCTATTAACATCCAAATTTAACATCTTTAACAAAATAAAAAACTATCTTTGGTTTAATAAATAACTATAAATCAGCATTAAAAAGTAGTTTATAAATTATTTGATTTGTATAACTACATAATAGCAAAAATGAGCTTATATCACTCATTATTGTATTTTTTACTCTTCTCATAATGCACTATAGTTTATTCTCAAAATGTTAGTTCATCAAGTACCGAACCTCTATCAATCCCAGTAATATCAATAGTTAACCAGGTTTAAAACACAGTTTGTTCGAGAGTTGTTCGGGATTCGTTCGGAAGAGCTTCGGAAAATGGGGTCCGTTTCCGAACAAATCCCGAAAGAACCTGCATAAACACTCGAACAAACCCATTCTCGGATCTATTCAACTCAACACCAATAGTAAAAAATGAGATTTTTTAGCCTTTAAAAAGATGGTACTTTTTAAAGATCTATGAAGAAGTGTTTTTGCTTTGAATTATATACTTTTAAGGTGAAAAGCAATCAGATTAGAACTCTGATTTGAAGCAAAATACAGGACAAAGATACGAAAAATAATTATAGCTTATTAGTACTAGGAATTGGTTGACAGTTTAGGTTGATCAGTGAACGGTTTTTACTTTACATTTAAAAGTTTACTATTATTAATTGAACCACGCTGTGCTCCCGAAAGTTTTGGTTAAATTAGCCCGTTTATACATATCCTCCCAATTCACAAGGGATGACACACTTTTTAAAACAATAATAAGCATATGAATACGGACAGTAACAGTACAATCAAAATAGGTATTGTAGGTTATGGAAATTTAGGTAAAGGAGTTGAATTAGCTATTCGCCAAAACCCTGATTTAGAACTAATCGCTATTTTCACTAGAAGAAATCCTCAAGACTTAGAGACAACAACTAAGGTGGTGCATATAGACGAAATAACGGATTATAGAACTATCGTAGATATAATGATTATCTGTGGTGGGTCTTCTACTGACTTACCTGAGCAGGTACCTTATATCTCTCAGTGGTTTAACACTGTAGATAGTTTTGATACACACGCTAAAATACCTGAGTATTTTCACACAGTGAACAAGTCTGCTAAGGAACATAATACTTTAAGTCTAATCTCTACAGGATGGGATCCAGGGTTATTCTCTATGCTTCGCTTATTAGGAGAGAGTATCTTACCACAAGGCGAAACATATACTTTCTGGGGAAAAGGACTTAGCCAAGGACACTCTGATGCGATTAGACGCATATCTGGAGTTAAAGGCGGTGTTCAATACACTATTCCTATCGAATCAGCATTAGAACGTGTTCGCCAAGGAGAGAATCCTGTATTAACAACAGCTGAGAAGCACGAACGCATCTGCTATGTGGTGCCTGAAGAGGGTGCTAATACAGCAATTATAGAATCGACTATCAAGACGATGCCTAACTACTTTGCTGAATATAATACTACTGTTCACTTTATCTCTGAAGAGGAGTTAAAAGCTAATCACGGTGCTATGCCTCACGGTGGTAAGGTATTCAGATCTGGCATCACAGGTACTGATACGAAACAGAATATAGAGTTTAGTCTTGCGCTAGAGAGCAACCCTGAATTTACAGCTAGTGTATTAGTAGCATTCTCACGTGCGGTATATAAATTAGCAGCTCAAGGACAGACAGGTGCTGTAACGGCATATGATATCCCATTAGGCGCATTATCTCCGAAATCTGCTGAAGACTTGAGAAGAGAAATACTTTAAGTTAATTAGGAATTTAAAATTAGGAATTAGGAATCATTGCCTTTCAGGCATTAGGGGATTATTGTGTGAAAATCTCTCAACTTTGAGAGACTTTGCAAAGAGGGCACAACAAATATAAGGTACAGACGCAATATCTTGCGTGTCACCCAATACTTCACGCCCTCCAATGTAAGAAAACATCAAATGATGTTTTAGGTGTATGTAATCATCCCTACGATTGCGGATAATGATTGTGGTATACCATGTACACAATGCCCGCAGGGCAAACAATTCCTAATTCTTAATTTATAATTTATAATTAAAAAAAGAGGCCTAAGCCTCTTTTTTGTTACATTTCTATTATGATAAATTCACTACGTCTGTTTAATTGGTGATCTACTTCACTACATGGTACTCCGTTAGAGCATCTGTTTTGTAGTTGAGTTTCTCCGTATCCTCTACCTGTTAATCGGTTAGGTTCTATACCTTGAGAAATCATCCATTGGATAGTTGCTTTTACACGTCTATCAGATAAGGCTAAGTTATAAGCATCATTACCTCTACTATCCGTATGTGAGCGTACATCTATCTTCATCGTTGGGTATTCTCTCATTACCTCAACTACTTTCATTAATTCAATCGAAGCATCTGGACGGATAAATGATTTGTCAAAGTTGAAGTATATCGGTTGTAACTTCAGCTTTTTAAATAAGTCATCGTTTACCCCTACTGTTTCATACGATTTGTCTAATCCTATATTTACTTTCTTCTCCCCAGTTATATCAGCTAATGCGAAGACTAACTCTACAGTGCTGTATAATGGAGCTTCTCCCTTAATTCTATATTTGTGGTTACAGTCTAATACATCCGAACTATACTGACCATTCTCATCAGTCTGTATTGTTTTAGACTTTTCGTACAAAGCATCAGAGATCACTATCGTTGCATTTGGAATACCTTTATTAGTTTTGATATCATATACTGTCCCTGCGATATGTTGTAAACACGCTTTCTCCATAAAAGTATAGATATCATCTCCTCCTAATCCCTCTGGTCTATTCGAACTTACAAATCCCGAGTTAGTATCTCTATTGATGTATAAAGAGAAATCGTCAAATCGACTATTAATCGGAGCACCTACATTAGTTACTTCTCCTATCCCTCCATTGCGATCTATCTTAGCAGTGAAGATGTCTAGTCCTCCTAATCCTGGATGCCCATCTGAAGCAAAGAATAAATAGTTATCCGATGATATAAATGGGAAAGTCTCTCTACCTGCTGTATTTACTTTTTTGCCGATATTCTCTACTCCTCCATATACGTGATTAGGATAAAGCGCTACTCTGTAAATATCAGATTGCCCCTCGCTATCTTCTCTGTCTGATGAGAAGTATAACCATCCATCATCAGCTGTCAATGCTGGGTGAGCTGTATTAAAATTATCAGAGTTAATCGGCAATTCTCTTACGTCTGCCCAAGTACCATTAGCTTGTTTAGTAGCACTGAATATCTTTAATAATGAAGAGTTCTTCTTATTGTTCTTACGCTTTCCTTTTAAACTAGAGTTGTTACGTGTGAAGTACATCATTTTGCCATCTTTAGTAAAGACTGCTGTAGCATCATTTACTTTAGAGCTCAACTCTGGTGCGTATACCACAGGCTCTCCCATCTTACCATCAGCTGAGATAGTACTACTATATAAAGTAGTAAAACTCTCATTAGTCCACTCGTGCAATTTCTTACTTGACAACTTCGCTGACGGACGTGCAGAAGTAAAGATTAACTGATCTCCTATCACTGTTGCCCCATAATCAGAATATGGCGTATTAATAGATGTATGTTTTAATTCATAACGACTATTCTTGTCTTCTATTCCCTTTAAGTAATCTTTATTTGCTATATACAACTGTGATCTTGAATCACCTTTCTCTAATACAACAAATTGTTCCATTACTTTCTTAGACAGATCATATTGTTCTGATGCTTTTAACGTCTGCGCATAGCGATAGTAGTATTCAGAAGGAATAGTTACCTTCCCTTTATCTTCATACTCCCCATTAAACAGTTCGCCATACCACTTATTGGCATCTAATAACTTTCCATTAAAATAGTACGAATCAGCCAACTTCATTAATATATCAGCATTGACATATCCTTTCTTAGCCATGCGTTCATAGATCTTAATTGCATCTATATACGCTAACTTTTCATATTCTTTGTCCGCTTTCTTCTCAGTTACACGCTGTGCCTGTACAGTAGTACTGCTTAGCGCTAATAAAACGATACTTAATAAACTTGTCTTTAGTAATTGTTTTCTCATACGTTAGATTGTGAATGTGGGGTTAATCACCTATTACCTAAAAGGTAGTACAAAACTACATTAAGTATTATCAAATACACAATAAAACAAGACTTGGACTATCAATAATACTACTTATTCTCTATTTTATATTTTAATACACAACTATATCTAAATAGTAATCACTATTAAATCAATAAACACATTTATTTAATGATTTTTAACAAGTACAATAATTACTTTTAATTGAAGGGAATTGGACTAGGTGCTTTTAAACATTCTGGACTATGACGCTGCTTAGATAGACTTTTACCTTTGCCCAAAACAAAACAACGAACACAATGCATATACATATTGTAATACACGAGAAGTTTGAAGCACCGGGAGCTTATTTAGATTGGGTGATAATGAAAGGATACAGTGTCAGCATGACCAAATTATATGAGTACAATACACTGCCTACCTCAGCAGAACACATTGATTTATTAGTAGTATTAGGTGGTCCTCAAGATCCTATCACAACTGTAGAGGAATGCCCTCACTTTAACGCTCAACTCGAAAAGGAATTAATACTCAAGTGTTTTAGAGCTAACAAAGCTATTATAGGAGTATGTCTAGGTGCTCAACTTATAGGGGAAGCTCTCTGCTCTGCCTTTAGCCACAGCCCTGAGAAAGAAATAGGTGTATGGCCGATACATCTAACTGAAGATGGAAAGAACAACCCCAAGTTTAAACACTTCGGTGATACACTGGATGTAGGGCATTGGCATAATGATATGCCTGGGCTTACTCCTAATGCTTCTGTTATAGCGACTAGTGCAGGCTGTCCAAGACAGATTATAGAGTACACGCCACTGGTGTATGGATTTCAATGTCATATGGAGTTTAATCCTGAAGTCATCGAGTTGCTAATTGCCAATGAACTTGACAATATAGAGAAGAATAGTTATAGACCTTATGTACAGTCTGTCGCCGAATTAAGAAGCAATGATTATAAAATGATGAACAAGGCGTTGTTTACGTTCTTAGATTGTTTAGTTGAGGAAATAATCGTTGACAGTGATCGGTTGACAGTAAACAGTTTCTAAGTAGTGTTTAAAAGATTATTATATTTATGAGAGAAAATGTGGATATGTGCTACTTTGTAGAAATACGCGTCACGGGTTACTCTTCCATCACGCCGCCTGTCCTATTCACTAAAAGAGTCCATTGGACTCTTTATTTACTCTCTGCCCTGCGACAATGCTAGTATTGTGGCTACTGTGTGGAGACGCAAAATATTGACGCCTCTACATTGACACACTGTGTGCACACCTTGCCCGCAGGGCAGACAATTCCTAATTCTTAATTTTAAATTCTTAATTGGAGCGCAGCGACTACCCGTCTAATTGCATCTCCACACATTCTTTATTCTCCAGTACTAAATCGATAATATGATCTAAGATTATTTGATCCCCCATAGATATCGTTGCTTCCATTTGTTCTGGACTGTGATAATATATAGATACACTGTAGATATCTAACGTATCATACCAATCTGATCTAACCTTGTTTCTAAGGAATGGCATATATTGATTCTTCTCGCTATTATAGAAGTCTATAATCGGCTTGCGTACGCTAGCTAGCCAATTCATATATTCACGTATCAATAGCTTATCTGCATCAGTAAGTGCAATAGAAGATCTAATTTCATATCTATTCCCAGCACAATATTTATTAAAAATAACTACTTTCTTTGCATTCAGATTATACGTGTATAAAGTGTCCTCTATAAGGATAAAGTCATCAATAGTCAACTTAGCCAATACCTTTATCTGCTTAAGTTTTCTGATATCCTTTAAACCGAAAGTATCCCCGTGTGTTTTTGCTTTTTGACCAAATATAAATAATTTGCTCTTCAC
>JBOFGJ010000948.1:0-1088 GCA_051649065.1 Flavobacterium sp.
CCTAATGCCTGTATTCTATCTAATATTGTTTGTTTCATTTCTTCCTTTTTATTTCGAATATACTTACTCTTCCCAGACTCTCCATTCTTTACTACAATACCCTGTCACCATATCCAAAACATCATCTACCCCATCTCTCCATGGAGCCACTAAATCATATACGTTCGCCAATGCAGTCAATGTTTCTATTGCTCTAACTTGTCTTCCCCCTTGAGCTTTATACTCTTTTAGATAAGCTAATACCTCTACAGTGAAAGTCTGCTGTTCATGAATTAACAAATCTAATATATACTGTCTTAGCATAACATCTAATTTGACTTGAGGTAGTATATATTGTAGCTGAATACCTAAATCCTCTATATCCTTATAAAGGACGTAATAATCAGAGAGACCAGACATTGTAGTTGAATGAGAAGCATCAGCTCGACGTATATAAACTACAGGTTTTCCTTGTGATTTAGCATATCCTGCTTCTATCCCTATTCCGATACCCTTATCTGTTGTCTCTGCCAATAAGCAGCAACTCTCATCGATATCTTTCATTGCCTGAATCATCATCTCTTTCTCTTGATCAAGTCTAAACGTATAGTGTTCTATAAACACAAAAGGCTCATATCCTATAACTTCTATCTCTTCTTTTATCCTATCCGTAACTTCTCTCAAATCCTGTTGCATAGAGAAACTACACGAAATATATATTTGTTCCATATTGCCTTATATCCATTCAAATATATTTAAAAAATCAGACATTTTATTTATAAAAACACATGTTTATATCTTTTATAACCACTGATAATCAACAGTTTCAAATACCTTTTTTATTACAAATTGTATATTTGTATAAATTTTATGAAAAATGAAAAAATTAATCCTACTGTATTTATTGTGTTTTACAGGTTTATTTACTTCCTGTAATACAAGTTCTAATCCTTACTGGATAGACAACCCGACTAATGATCCCATTACTGTGTATATAGACGATACCGCTTATGAAATACCAGCTATGACCAAAATAGATATTGACTTAGAATATGGTAAACATCAATTGAAATACAATGGCCAAGAGCTCACTTTCCACAATGGCGGTC
>JBOFGJ010000949.1:0-2081 GCA_051649065.1 Flavobacterium sp.
ACATTAATATGGTAATAGCTTACAGCAGCTGTTAAACGGCCATTTAGAAGGTTTGCTTTAGATCCAATTTCAAACTGATTAGCTTGCTCTGGATCAAAAGGTTGTATAGCTTTATTAGTACCATCAGAATCAGATACAATGGCAGGATCTAGGAATACAAAACCATTTAGATAGTTAGCAAATACCGCTAATTTATCTTGTATAGGTTGGTAAACTAATCCAAACTTAGGAGAGAAACTTGTCTCATAATTCTTTTCTTCTGTAAAAGAAGAAGTCTGCCCTTTAAGGTGATCTACTCTAAGGCTCATCATTAATGATAAGTTAGGTAGGAAGTTAGTGACATTAGATAAGTATGAACTAAAGGTCTCTGTCTTGGCTGTTCTATGTGATTTATTGGCTCCTTTTAAAGTGTTGTCTACAGCTTCTCTAGTTAAGATACCACTATCAGTCTGGTGTACTAGAGATATGATACCATGGTCGATATAATCGCTATCTGTGTTAGATAATTTCTTAGATAGGTAGTCTAATCCCCATACAAACTTATTGTCAAAAGAGCCGATCTTAAACTCACCAGTAAGGTTGTGTTGTATATTAATAATGTCTGTTTTAGAGTCTAATGTAGAGATATAACGGATAAACTCATCTCCATTAGCCATATCATTTAAGAACTGATCATACCCACTACTACGAGTTGTATTCTTAGCAATGATAGTATTAGATACCCAGTTATCTGCTAGTTTATACTCTATTCTACCTTGTATATTTAGGGTAGGGTTCTTGGCTGTTAGCTCATTAGAAGTATATGACTTCTTATAGTTCTGTTCAAACAAATCCATTGAATCGAAAGTCAGTGGTACAGTTCTGTTTAAGAAAAACATGGGTACATTAGCAACTTCTGCTTCTTTATATTGTAGGTCAAGGTATAGTTTTACCTTGTCACTAGCATTGTATTGAATAGATGGAGCAACGAAGAATGACTCGTTGTATCCTGCGTCTTTAAAAGAGTTTTGTTTGTGATAGGCTGTGTTTAATCGAAAGAATAGTTTCTTTGAAATAGGGGTATTGATGTCTATGCTAGCACGGTGAAGACCATTAGAACCTGTTATATAGTTGATATCACCACCGAATGTTTCATAAGGTTTTTTGGTAATGACATTGATTAATCCCCATAAGAGATTACAGTTCCTCCGTACAGTGTTCCGTTAGGTCCTTTGATTACTTCTACTTGTTCTATATTAGCGATATCTAGAGAACCGTTGTTATAACTAGCCATTCCATTTAATAGGTTAGGCTGAAAGGTAAAACCTCTCATAGAGTAGTATTCACCACCTGTAACACCTACACTAGTAGATTCACAAAGTCTGACTAGTCCCGTAGCATTCTGTAGAACATCTTTGATATTAGTAGATACTTGTTCTTTAAAGGTACGATCTGTTATTACATCTGCGGATTGAGGTGTTTCTAAAAAGGTAAGTGGCATTTTAGAAGAATACTCTTTGTGATGTTGAGTTGCAGTGATTACAACTTCATTGATTTTTTGATTCACTAGAGAATCTGGCTGTTGTGCATACTATACTAAATAACAAGGTGCTGTTAGTATTAGTAATATTCGCTTCATATATGAGTGTTGTTTTGTGGGGCAAATATAGAATATAAAGTACCTATTAAATCGCAGAAGGACGATTTAAGCAAGTCTTATAAAGCTCTGTATTTTACAACTATTGAAGTGGTTAGGTATAATAGGTGCATTATTTTAGATAGTAGGACTTTATTGATAGATATAAAAGCCTAATTTTGTAGAATATATTTCTAATTAGAGAAATCTATAATAGGTGTAAATAAAAAGGATATGGAAAGAGAAAATAAGGTAAATACAGCTCTTTTTGACAAGGCAATAGAGATATTAAGTCAAGACTTTGAGGTGATTAAATGGCAATTGACAAAGACAGCAGAAGGGAACTTTAGACGTAATTTTGGAGATGAAATAGGAGAGTTTTTTATCACTCATTCTTATCGTTCAGGTTGGAGATTTGGTTCGAATTCTTTTTATCAAATGTATCTATTACACGGAGAAAACTACA
>JBOFGJ010000950.1:0-12113 GCA_051649065.1 Flavobacterium sp.
CCATACCATTTAGTCCAAATGACTTTCTAATCTTCTCTTCTTCTAAGTCCACGCCCACATACTGACGAGGTACTCTACCACATATCTTCCCTTCTTTCTTAATATGATTGATGATATCTCTCTTGCTATATTTACTAAAGTCTACTACCACTTTATCACATACATCACAGTGCCTCCCCTTATCCTGAGGAGTCATCTTCTCCCAATCTTCATGACAAGGTTCGGGTATCTCGATTCTATATTTCATAGTTATTAAGGAATAAGCTTGTCATCAAATATAAACAATTTTAGAAACTACTGACTAATACTCTTTTTATAAAAGAACCTCATAGTACATACTATGAGGTTCTTAACTATTTAAAGCTCTTCGCTATTTTCTTCCATCCATCCTCTACTGTTTTAGAGAATACTTTTTTCATCTTATCATCACGTTCGATCACTGGTTTATCTATTTTACCTTCGCTTGGGACAAGCTGTCCTTTTGCTACTACGCTCTCATTGCCATTATACAAAATCACTTTGAGGTCATATTCTCCTTTCTCACCATCATTACAACTAGACACATACGAAACAACAACTTCTGTAATACCATCATTATCTAGATCAGTAATCACAGTTCCCTGTGCTACAAAACCAATATAAGCACCCGTACTTCCTTCACCACATGAGACATTATCATACATCTTAAGCGTCATAACATAATCTTCTTCAGCACTTTTCTTAGTGAACATATAGGTATAAATTTCACCTTTAGTCCCTGAAGAGTATTGCCCAAAACCTTTATTAGCAAAGTCTCTATATGGAAAATATCCAGTAGCAGTAAGGATTAATATCTTCTCTCCTTCTTTATCCTCCCATTTGATAGCCTCCATAACAGTTCCTTTAAAATCAAGAGTCTTGGGGATCTCGTTATAAAGCAAGTTCTTTGCCTTAACCAGAGATTCTTTATCATAGACTACCATCTTCCACTTCGGTTGTATAGTGCGTTCTATAGAACGTGTATTCTGTGCTACTGTTACTGTACTCAACAATAAAGTAAGGCAAGCGAACCAATAAATCTTGTTTCTCATTATAAGTATTCCTATTTATATGTGTGTTATCTTTTCTTTATCCCAAGATACGACTATCACACCATCTGAATATTGAGACGCGATTACATCTGCCTCCGTCAAGTGTAGATCACCTATCTTATACTCTAACTCCAGATTCTCAAATAATATTGTCTTAATAGACCATTCTTTATGATGTATTTCATATCTAAACAATTCCTCATTAACATATACATAAAGGCAATAGCGCTCTGTTAACCATTTTTCTAAAATAGTTTTAGATTGTATTAGATCACCAGTTCTAAACTTTAAACGCAAGAAAAACTTCTTCTTTTCATTTAAAGACAGATAAGAATCTGCTGTTCTCTTCATTTCAGCCTTTTCATAAGGAAGTCCTGATACTGTACGCGAAACAAAAGCAGAAAGACTCTTTCCTACTTCAATGTTTAAAAAATAAACACCGGGCTTACCACCTACTTTTACATAAGTACGTACATTAAGTTCATCAAAGTCAGACACCATGCTTACTGCAGGTAATTGACGAGGACGAATATTCTCCATAGTGAAGGGTACTATAGATACATAACACTTGCCATCTAACTGATCTAATTCGATTTCCTCAGGTACTAATTTTCTTAGTACATCATACGGAACCTCAAAATGAAGAAAGATAGCTCTGTTCCACTCTTGATAAAACATCCATTGTCCCTCAGGTATTGCCCAAGGTCTATGAGATACAGATTGTAATACTTCTTCTATACTATTCATATCGTAATTTTTATAGCAATTTACGCAATAAAATATTCAAATCACGAGTATCTAAATTATAAAAGTCTATTATATAAACAATTACCAATAGTAAACAGTGCTATCTATCTATTTATTAGTTAATATCAATAGTCCACTCTAGACCACTCACATCTATAAGGCGAATGATCACATTTTTACTTGGATGCTCTACTGTTGGAGTGAAAGTTATATCTGCTTTTGCTCCTAATGGGATTACGAGGCTGTGTTTACCAGGAGTTACTTTAGCTACATAATGATTACTGATATTCGCTTTATCCATCTTGGCTAATGCTTCGCCATTCCACTTCTGTATCACTTCACCATCACTAGTTTCTAATTGTACACCGATAAGGAATGAACCATATACATCTGCTCCCTCTACACGATATACTTCTAAAGCGACTTTTCCATCACGCCAAGTTGCATTAGAAAGCTCTAGTTTAGGTTTAACAGATTTATTGTGTAACGTACCAAATACACCACCGTGAAACACTTGATTAGTATATAAAGTCAATAATAGCACCCCAAAAGAGCCAATAAACACAAGTGGTTTCAAGTTCTTAATAGGCAATTCACCTGAACCAATGAATCTAAACCATTTCTTAGTTGTAAACGCCTTCTCTTTTTTAATGAAGTAATAATCTAAAGAGCCATAACCTCCACCTGTCAAGAATAACATAAACCCTGTAGACACACCAAGTACACCGATCTGCCACTCATCAAGACAAGTAGTACCTATCCATCCTGACCCTAATAATATTCCCATCGCCAACATAAACACCCCTACTGACATCAGTCTAGTAAAGAGTCCTAGCATAATAAATAACCCTACGATCGCCTCTACGATAGTAAAGATAACCATCGACCACCACAAGGCCTCGGGGTGAGTAACGAGATATTCGATCAGTGGTTTTATTCCAAGAGCATTAGGTAGGAAGTGATTAAATTTCACTCCTATATATCCAGCTTCGGTTTCGATAAGTTTGTTTTCTAAAATAAGTCTGCGCCAAAAAGCAGAAAAGTAAGTCCACCCTACTACTAGTCTAAGTCCTAGAGTAAAGAATCCAGCCGTAGTATATGACTGTTTATTAAATAATTGCATAGTATTAAATTAAATAGTGTAATCAATTTGTTTTAGATCAATACACTTCTATAGCATATTGAATATTTCAAATCGATTATGCTATTGCTAATTTAAACTGCTGAAATAATACATATTTAGGAGGATCAGTTCCTGCTACATTAAGGATATAATCTCTCTGTACATCACTGATAAAATGATAACGCGCCAAGTCTACTTCATTTGAATAGAATGTAGATGGCAAAGTAAGTCCCTTAACACGTTGTTTTAATTGTCTTGAAGAGATTGTTGTAGTAGAAGATTCTATTTCACAAGTGATAGAAGTATTACCACCTAATGCTTTGTTTGCATTTAGAGGTCGCTCTGTTGAAATACCAGACACCTCAAAGAAAGCTTTCTTAGCAGAACAGCCTACTGTAGTGAACATCAACAAAGCTATCCATAGATAACATTGTAATTGTACCGCTAACTTTCTTTTAAAGGTTCTCATTGTATTTCTTCTACTTTCTTTAGAGGTTCAAAAATAGTCCTTTAAGTTCAATTTTAACAATTTCAATTGACAAAATATTGTTAAGTTAACGTTACCAGCTAGAATTTCACTCAATAATAAATGTAGTATAGCGAACAAAAAAAAGAGGTTTCTTATTACAGAAACCTCTCTAATTGTCTTTCTCTCCAATTTGCTCATTAAGATTCCGACACTCTTTACTTAAACCTACATTAAGCATTAGTACAATCTAATAAATCACTTCACTAGACAAATACTCAAAACATAGCACTATGCCTCTTCTCTAACTTATGACAATAGCTCTTTACTTCTAATTAGACAATACTAATGAATACAATAAGTTCGTTCTTAAAAAAATACTATATTATGAAAGGATAAAAGTAAGGTATTTAAATCTAAAATAGAAGTTAAACTTCTATAAAAGCATCATATCTTTGAATCTTATAACTACCTCATAACCTCTTGATAAGAAGTAATCTCTCGGATCTACTGCTGTCGCTACCATCACAAAGTCTCCACCCCATCCTCCAAGACTCTTAATCGAACCTTCGAAGTCATTAAACAGCTCTTGTTTCACAGTAGACATTCCTAAAACATCACTCATTATCTGTTCATGTTCATTCATAAGTAACATGAAATCACCTAATTTAGAACACTCACTCATCTCCTGACTAATCACAGAGATACGCGTAACTTGTTCATTAATCAAAGATCTCTTGCTTTTAAAGTTAGCTATTGCCTCCTTACTACTTTTCTTTTGATTGAGATACACGAAGTAAACATCATTTGCAAAAGAAGGATTAAAATCAACTAACTTTACTATTGGATTATATTTATCCGTCAAGGTATAGAATACTCCTTTATCATATTGTGCACAAGCGATATCATATCCACTTCCTCCAAAAGAGTCTTGAAGCAATTGATATGGGTTAATTGCAAACCATTGGGCTACGTTATTAATCCAAGTAGAGGAAGTCCCCAATCCCCAAAGTCTAGGAAAGGTCAACTTACAAATCACTTCATACCCTTGACCATTTTTACATACATCAGGATTCTGAGAATGCGCAGCACGTAGTACTTGTACTAATGTTTTATAATATTCACTACCCTCAGGTATAGCATTATTACTAACAATATCCACTAAAGCAACTTCTTCTTGCATCCACACCTTTCCATCTACATCATAGCTAATCCAAGAGATACAATCATCTTCTCTCTCACTTACAGCCATAGATTGCCCAAACTTAGTGGGCATAGCGAATGCCTTAGCACCATCTAGTACGACATATTCTCCAGATAAGAGAAGCTTACCATTGCTATAATACTCTTTTATCATTATTGACGTAGGCTTTCTAATAACTCAACTACTGCGCTATGTGAGACTACATTCTTTTCAAAATGAGCTACTACTTTTACACGCTCAGCATCTGTTGCTTTAAATTGGTTTAGAATATTCATCAAGTGCATCTTCATATGTCCCTGTTGAATCCCTGTTGTTGTAAGTGATTTAACAGCAGCGAAGTTTTGTGCTAATCCTGCTACTGCCACGATCTGCATTAACTCAGTTGCTGATGGGCTTTGAAGCATCTTTAACGCTACTTTTACCATTGGGTGCAGAGAAGTAAGTCCACCTACAGTTCCCAGTGCTAATGGTAAGTCTATCCAAAACTTGAATATACCATTCTCAATGCTAGCGTGAGATAAACTACTGTATTTACCATTACGTGCAGCATAAGCGTGTACTCCAGCTTCTACAGCTCTAAAGTCATTGCCCGTCGCTAATACTACAGCATCTACTCCATTCATCACACCTTTATTATGCGTTACCGCTCTAAATGGCTCTACCTCTGCAATACGTACAGCCTGTACAAACTTCTCAGCGAACAGCTGAGGTTCTTTTATATCTTTTCCTTTTAAGTCAGCTATTGGACAGCTAACTTCGGCTCTCACGACACAGTTAGGCACATAATTAGACAGAATACTCATTATTACATCTATACTCTTATCTTCGTCACTAAACTCAGCGTATACAAGCGCTTCTGTTTTAAGTGTCTTAGCGATTATCTCAAGACACGAGTTGATGAAGTTAGCCCCCATACTATCCTTTGTCTCGAATGTTACATGTAGTTGATAATAGTTGTCTACTTCAGTTGTTTTATCTCTAAGCTCTATAGCAGAGATACCTCCACCACGCTTTTCCATATTTTGAGTAATAGCACTTGTATCCTCATAGAATCGCTTATTTATCTTATTAATAAAAGAAACTAATCTATCCTTATCTCCTTTGTAAATAAAGTGTACTTGTCCTATCTTCTCTGTCCCTAAGATTGTAGTTTTAAACCCACCTCTTTCAGACCAAAACTTAGCTGCTTTAGAAGCAGCGGCTACAACAGAGCTTTCTTCAATCACCATCGGTATAGTGTACCACTTCTCGTTTATCTTGAAGTTAGGCGCAACACCTAAAGGCAAATAAAAATTCGTAATTGTATTCTCAATAAACTCATCGTGTAGCTTCTGTAATTCTTCATCAGAATTCCAGTATTGCTCTATTAATTCAACTGTATCAGCAGAATTAGAAAAATAGGTTTGTGCTATCCAATTGATTTTGTCACGTTTACTCAGCTTAGAGAATCCATTAATATTACTTTCCATCTTTATTTTTGTTTATGCCACAAAGATAACTCATTCTTTCAAGGTTAAAAAAACTAAAAAAACAGCTATTAGTACTTTTTATTTATCTTATTATGAATTTTATTACCAATATAGAGTCAATAGATTTAAGCTTTTTTTGCCTATTTCGAAAAATAAATTGGTGTACATCATATTTTTTCATTAAAATTGGAAGTTTTTTCGACTAATTACACAATGAAACACCTTAACCTAACCTTACTATTTTGTATCATCGCTACTCAATTAGGAGTCGCACAGAAACAAATCGCTCAAGAAGAAATCTGGAATGGTACATTTAGAACCAAAGCTATGCAATCTGTCAATTCGATGGAGAAATCTAATCAATACTCACGTATTGAACGCATTGGCAAAGACCACCAAGAGATTAATCTGTACAATTTTGAAACACTTGAGAAAGCCAAAACGATCTTCTCTACTAGTATTTTCGAAAATATCAAATCGATAGATACTTACGTTTTTGACCACAAAGAAGAGCAAATCTTAATTGGGACAAACTCTACTGCTATCTTTCGTCGTTCGGCTTTAGCTGATTTTTACTTGTTCAACCCAACTAAAAATAAGCTAACTAAAATAGCTGATCACAAAATAATGGAACCTACTTTCTCTAACGATGGTTCCAAAATAGCTTATGCTTATCAAAACAACCTTTATGTTTATGATATCGCTTCTGCAAAAACACAACAAATCACTAATGATGGTAAGAAAAACCATATCATCAACGGTATTTCTGATTGGGTATATGAAGAAGAGTTTGGTATCGTACGTCTGTTCGACTGGAACAAGGATGGTGATAAACTAGCTTACGTTAAATTTGACGAAACTGAAGTACCAGAATATTCTATGGATATCTACGGTACTGGATTATATCCTACACAAGACAAGTTTAAATATCCTAAGGCAGGTGAGAAGAACTCTCTAGTGTCTATCCATATTTATGACTTAAAATCTACTAAAACGAGCAAGGTCAACCTTAGCGAGTTTAATGACTTCTACATTCCAAGAATCAAATGGACTAATGACAGCAAGTACTTAAGTGCGCAAGTAATCAATAGACACCAGAACGATCTTAAGGTATTCTTTATCGATGGTAATACATTAGATAAAAAACTCATCCTTAATGAAACGGATAAAGCTTATATCGATGTGAATACGCTGTCTTTCTTAGATAATAACGACTTCGTATGGCAAAGTGAAAGAGATGGTTATAACCACCTTTACTACTACAACAAAGATGGAAAGTTAGTAAACCAAATCACTTCAGGGAAATGGGAAGTATCTGACTACTATGGTATAGATACTAAAACTAAGAAATTATACTTCCAATCAGTAGAAGAAGGTTCAATCTATAGAGGCATTTACTCAATAGACTTAACTGGTAAAAACAAACAAAAGTTATCTGATAAATTAGGAACGAACAATGCTATCTTCAGCCCTAACTTTCAACAATTTATCAACATATACTCTTCTAATAAAGTAGCTCCTACCTATACACTTAAGAATTCTAAGACTGGAAAAGTCGTAAAAGAGATCTTAAACAACCAAGAATTACAAGACAAATTAGTAGACTATAACATACCTACTAAAGAATTTATTCAAATCCCAACTGTTGACGGATTACAATTAAATGCGTGGATGATGAAGCCTAAGGACTTTGACCCAGCTAAGAAATATCCTGTATTTATGTATCAATACAGTGGTCCTGGTTCACAGTCTGTAGCTGATAAATGGTTAGATTCTAACGACTACTGGCACGCTATGCTTACTCAAAAAGGGTATATCGTAGTGACTGTAGATGGTAGAGGAACAGGATTTAAAGGAGCTGAATTTAAAAAAGTAACACAAAATAAACTTGGTAGATATGAAGTAGATGATCAAATCATCGCTGCTAAATACCTAGGTAGTCAATCTTATGTAGATGCTAGTAGAATAGGTATCTGGGGATGGAGCTATGGAGGATTTATGTCTTCTAATGCTTTATTACAAGGAAATGATGTGTTTAAAATGGCTATCGCAGTAGCTCCAGTTATCAACTGGAGATATTATGACAGTATCTACACAGAGCGTTATATGACTACTCCACAAGAGAATGCTACAGGATATGATGATAACTCACCTATCACGTATGCAGATAACTTAAAAGGACGTTACCTACTTATTCACGGTACTGCAGATGATAACGTACATGTTCAAAATGCAATGGCAATGATACAGTCATTAGTACAAAAGAATAAAGATTTTGACTGGTTAATCTACCCAGATAAAAACCACGGTATTTCAGGAGGAAACACTAGATTACAACTATACACTAAGATGACAAACTTCATCTTAAACAATTTATAAGCCAACAAACCTTACACCTATTAACCAATCAAAGTACTATATCACCAACAGTACGAACTAAAACAACTAATATTTACTTAAATGTCAGCAGAAACAGCTAACTCAGACTTGTTTAAATCAAAGGTGCTTGGGCACCCAGCAGGTCTTTTCGTTCTGTTCTTTACAGAAATGTGGGAACGTTTCTCTTTCTACGGAATGAGAGTTTTATTGATTCAATTCTTAACAGCTAAAGTTATCTTTGGAGATGCTTTTTCAGGATGGGGATGGTCAGCAGAACAAGCAGGTGCCCTATATGGTACTTATGCAATGCTATTATACCTTACACCTATTCTTGGAGGGGTTATCGCAGATAAATACATCGGTTCACGTTGGGCTGTTATTGTAGGAGCTATCATCATGACTTTAGGTCACGCATCGATGGCAGCAGAGGGAATCTCTAAATTATGGTTCTTTGTTGGACTTGCATGTCTTGTAATTGGTACAGGTTTCTTCAAACCGAATATGCCTTCTATCTTAGGAGAAATGTATAAGACTTTACCAGACAAAAAAGATGGTGCTTATACTATATTCTATATGGGTGTTAACTCTGGTGCATTCTTCGGAATGATGCTTTGTGGTTACTTAGCAGAAACACAAGGATGGCACTTTGGATTTGGATTAGCAGGTATTTTTATGCTTCTAGGTACTATCCAATTCTGGTTGGCAAAACCATTATTAGGAGAATTAGGAGAGCTTAAAAAAGTAGATACTACAGTAGTTAAAACTCCTGAACAAATCAAAGAAGATGAAGACACTAAAAACCCTTACACTTTAGTTGACTACATCCTAATTGGTATTGTTTCTATTATTGGTTTACTATATGCATTTAATGATCCATTATCTAAAAATGGAGTATTTGACTTATTTTCGCCACTTGACACTTCTTTCTTAAGAGGTCAAAACTTGATGGCTGTTATAGCGTTAATTACTTTCTTATACCTTGTGATTTCACGTATCCTACGTTACGGTAAAATCATTAGAGATAGAATGTTTGCTGTTATCTTATTAGCATTCTTCTTAATGTTCTTCTTTATGAGTTTTGAACAAGGAGCTACATCACTTGTATTAGTTGCTAGAGATTATGTAGATAGATCATTAGAAGGAACTGCATTAATGGCTTTCAACATTATCAATACATGTTTAACGATTATCCCATTACTTATTATTTCTTGGGTACTAATCAAGTTAGCGAAAGTTACATGGTCTAAAATAGCGATGTCTAATGTTATTCTATTTATTTGTTTCGCAGGTATCTGGGCGATGGCTATCTATATGTTAAATGCAGAATTCAATAAAGAGGTATCTGAGATTACAGTATCTTGGTTCTCTATTTTGAACTCATTCTTCATTATTTCATTAGCTTCTACAGTGTCTAAACTTTGGGATTCTAAGTATAATCCATCAGCTGCATTTAAATATGGAATTGGATTAATATTCGTAGCTATTGGTTTCTTAATCTTAGGGTTAGGATCTATGGGTGCTACAGATGGAGTAAAAATGTCTATTATCTTCTTAATATTAACATACTTATTCCATACCTTAGGAGAATTATTTATCTCTCCAGTAGGACTGTCGTATGTTTCTAAATTAGTACCAGGTAAAATGCTTGCATTTATGTTCGGTATGTGGTATTTAGCTCTTGCTATTGCACAGAAGTTCGCAGCAATCCTTGGAGGGCAAATTGAAAATATCAAAGAAGAATACTCTCTTAGTCACTTCTTCTTCTTATTCACATTAATACCTTTTGCAGCAGCAATCTTGGTAATGCTAGTGAATCCATTATTGAAAAAACTAATGCACGGTGTTCGATAAGAACGCTGTGCATTGCACGATAATAAATTAATTAAAAAAATGAGTCAACAACAGACATTAGAAGAGATTCAAAATTTCTCGGGTAAATATCCGAAGCAAATATGGAGCTTATTCTTCTCAGAAATGTGGGAGCGTTTTAGCTTCTATGGGATGAGAGGAATGTTGGTTTTCTTTATGATCGACCAACTACACTTTGAAGAAGCACAAGCTAACTTACAATACGGAGCTACACAGGCATTCGTATATGCGTTTACTTTCTTAGGAGGTATCTTTGCAGATAAAATATTAGGTTTCCGTAAATCTCTGTTCTGGGGAGGCTCGATGATGATCTTAGGTAGTATTATTCTGGCTATAGATCCTCACAAATTATTCTTTGTAGGTATTGCTTTCACAGTAATAGGTACTGGTTTCTTTAAACCAAATATCTCTACGATGGTTGGTAAACTATACAAAAAAGGAGATGATCGTACAGATGCTGGTTTCTCATTATTCTATGCAGGTATTAACTTAGGAGCTCTTATCGGAGGATATGTATGTATCGCTATCGGTAAAGGTCACTTCTTTGAAGATACTATTGCTCCTGCTAACCGTTGGAGTGTTGCTTTTGGATTAGCTGCATTCGTAATGTTAATCAGTTTAATCAACTTTATCTTCACGAAGAGACACTTAGGTCCTATTGGTCTTCAGCCTATGCAAATAGCCGCTGATGGTACGCAGACTAAAATGCCTTTATGGAAAGAAGTAGGTACTTATGTATTAACTTTTGCTATGGTTCCTGTTATTGTATTTATGATAGATAACACAGACTATACTGCTTACTTTATGTACACTGTAGGGCCTGCTGCTTTATTATACTTGTTCTATGAAATGACGAAGCTGACTAAAGCAGAGCGCAAAAAGATTATTGCAGCTTTGGTATTTATCTTCTTCTCTATCCTATTCTTTGGTATCTATGAACAAGCTGGAGGGTCATTAAGTATATTCGCTGCGAAGAACCTTAACTCTGACCTATTAGGTATGCACTTAGATCCGAATGGTGTGAATAACTCAGGAGGTGCATTCTTTATTATCTTTATAGCACCTATCTTAGGACTGTTATGGATCTGGATGGCTAAAAAGAAAATAGAGCCAAATACAGTGATGAAATTCGGTTTAGGATTTATCCTACTTGGAGCTGGATACTACGCTTTATTTGCTACTAGATTATTTGCTGATGCTGCAGGTATGACGTCACTAGACTTCTTTACATTTGCCTTATTAATTATCACGCTGGGAGAGCTGTGTTTATCACCAATTGGTTTGTCAATTATGACTAAACTATCTACAGCTAACTTACAAGGGATGATGATGGGTATGTGGTTCTTAGCAAGTGCTTATGGACAGTATGTAGCGGGTATTATAGGAGCTGCTATGTCTAAAGGACGTGCTGAAGCAGCAACAGGTAATCATCCTAACTATGATGCATTACTATCTTATACAGATGGATATAAAGACTTAGGTCTATATGCAGTAATCGCTGGAGTGCTGTTAATCGCACTTTCTCCATTAATGAAAAAACTAATGCAAGAAGTTAGATAGTTTATATCTACTCTAATATACAGAAGCGTCTTAGGTAACTAAGGCGCTTTTTTTGTTGAAAACCAACAGAATAAAATACTAAAAAACATTTGTCAACTAAAATATACGACTTAACTTACCCCTCTTAATTTAAAACATCCTAATAACCATGTCTGAGAATAATAAATCATTTGGACAAACCTTAACTTCATTTAATAAAAACTTCTGGATAGCCAGCTTTATGGAG
>JBOFGJ010000951.1:0-9163 GCA_051649065.1 Flavobacterium sp.
TTATGTCCATAATCAGAATAAACCCAAGAAGTACGTACGATATAGTACTTCTCTAAAGAAGCCTTAATATACTCCTCTCCTTTTAGTTTAGAAGCTCCATATACATTAATAGGATTAGGAACATCTGACACCATATATGGAGTATCTTTCTCTCCATCAAAGACAAAATCAGTCGATATATGTACTAAAGTAACATTGTATTTTTGACAAGCTTTTACCAAGTACAATACTGCCTCAGCATTCACTCTATAAGCTAACTCCACTTCATCCTCTGCCTTGTCAACGGCTGTATAAGCAGCTAAATTAAGGCAATAATCAAGATGCTCTTTACTGAAAACCTCATGTACTTGTACTTCATCTGTAATATCTAATTCTGTAGAATTCATAAAAACAAATTCCACCTCCTTATATTCCTGACTAATAGACTGAAGACATTGTCCACTCTGTCCTCCTGCACCTGTTACTAAAATTCTTACCATAAGGGCAATGCTTTTTCAAATAAAGGCAATACTTTATCTTTCTCAGAAACTATAACCTCATCAAGATTAAACTCCCAATCAATTCCTAAACTAGGATCGTCATATTTAATACCTCCTTCTGATTCCTTATAATATATATTATCACACTTATATGCAAAGACAGCACTCTCACTTCTCACTATAAACCCATGTGCACATCCTCTAGGGATAAATACTTGTGTGAAATTATCTTCTGATAGTACTTGGGTAAAATGCATTCCATAAGTACTCGATTCTTTGCGTAAATCCACGATAACATCTAATACCTCTCCTTGCAATACACGAACTAACTTTGCCTGTTGATATTCTCCTCTTTGATAGTGAAGTCCTCTTAAAACACCTCTAGATGACTTAGATTGATTATCTTGAATAAAGTGCACAGCTATTCCAGTCTCTCTTTCAAAAGCAACTTCATTAAAACTCTCAAAAAAGTATCCTCTCTCATCTAAGAATACTTTAGGTTCTATTACTACACAATCATTTATAGGTGTACTTATTACTTTCATTCGAATTATTAATTTCTCAGTTTATAAAATTAATACTTAATTCACTATTTTAAAACAAAAAGCCTTAGTAAATAACATCACCAAGGCTTTCTTATAAATTATTTTCACATAAAATATATAAAAAACACCGAATAATTATTCGGTATCTAGCTAATAAAATGTGTATTACAAACTAATTTGCAAATAAATGTCACAACTATATTCAGCTATTTTTTAGCGTATTTTAAATTACTATATATTAAAGATCTGTTCTAATATTTTAATCGTAATTAAGTATGTTGGTTTGACACCTGTTGTTCCTAATCCTCCTGAAGCTAGTGTACTTCCAGTTTCTAATGGGTTATCAGAAGCATAGTATGCATATCTAACTTTTACATTTGGATTGATGCTTTTTCTAATCTTAGAAGCAGACTGTATTGCTTTTTGGTAGTGCGCTCCTTCCATCTCCAGGCCGATTACACCCCAAGTAGAATCGTGGAAGAACTTCAGTAAATCTTTATTCTGAAGTGATGTTCCTAATACAGTTACCATCGTTCCTCCGAATACAGGAATATCATCATTCTTAAACATATCTACAGTCAACTCGTTGTCAAAAGGATAGTTGTCTCCAGTTCCTTCATTAATATGGGCAAAAGGAATCATTATGTCTCCTTTATCTCCTACTAAAATACCTGCTTTACCCATAATAGACACAGACTCCACATCTATCATCGTAGTCTTTTTGTACGGCTTTAGAAGCTCATCAATAGTCTCATAAGCCTGCTCACCGAATGCGTAGTCCATCACTATAATCACAGGATACTCTCCATCTACAGTTGCTGTATTAAAATTCGTCTCTTTAAAATTAATCAAAGCTGTATCGAAGATCTGTACATCAATATTAGTACCTGATTCATCCTTTAAGAATACCATACCTTCTCTTTCAGCACGCTCTTTAACTAAATCTCTAAGATGCTTATTTTCAGGCTTACTTAATTCTTCATATACCTCTAGTTCAGACCCCACTTCTAATTCACTCTTCACTACAGCTGGCGCGAAGATTGAGTTCATCACACTGTGCATATTCGCACTGATTACGTGGATAGGGCGTTCTAATAAACCTTTTTCAGTTAATACTTCTTTGATTCTATCTGACCACATCTCACCATAAATATGGTGTCCTAAACGCTCTCTTAATAATGGACTAAACGTAATGGTACGTTTATCGTTATAGACATCTTCTTCTATTGCTAATTTACCTAACCAATAGATTACATCTAAGAAACGATCAGGATTCTCAGGTATAGCAAACTTCTCATATACATCTAGTACCTCAGCAAAAGAACGGCCTAATACATTAGATAAGTGAGACATTACTACCTCTTTCTCTTCTAATTCTAATGGTTCTTTCTTATTGGCTCCAGTCTCTATTTTTTTCCAATCTCTTGTTACTTTTCCGTCTTCTCCTATAAGCACACGATCTTTAATCTTATGTGACTCAATGAATATAAAAGTCAAGTGTGTCAACACATCATAAATATCTGATCTACCTCTAGTAATCTCGATATTCATTTGCTCTTCATCTATTCGGTAACAGTTTCTTCTTCTCTTAGGTGGTACTATTGCTGTAAAATGTGAGAAAGAGTAACCTTCATCAGATGTCAAGTTGATATAACGACATTCCTCTATCCCTATCGGAAGGCGCTCTATAACATATAATAATCCGTTTAACTCTACTTTTTCCTCTGCTATTGTACCATATATTTCTGGACGCAACTCTAATAACGCTTCTCTTAATGTATCTCCAGATACTCCCATAGGCTTATAGAATCCTCTATTAAACAAATGGCGCATTGTAATATACATACGTTCTACTGCAGCAGATGATACCTGTGCTCTCGTTCTCGATATATTTTTTATCTCTCTCATATACTTCTCCTTTTACGTCTTTTTATTTCTATTACTAATATAATTTTAATCGATCAGCGATATTTCTATCATTGCTTAATCGCGGCAACTTATTTTGCCCTCCCAGCTTTCCTATACTTTTCATATATTCTTGAAAGCCGTCTCGTTTTACTTTAGAAATGACTAATGTTCTCAACACCTTTCCTACTATTAAGTCATCATAATACATATTCTGTTTTCGCAGTGCATTATCTACCTTTAACGCAAAGGCATCTAAATCTTCTGGTTCATTACCAAACTCTATCAGCCACTCGTGATAAGGTAATCCCTCCTTAGGGTTAATCTGTGGAGCTACAGTGAACTCATTTACAGTTACACTAGTTCCTTCCATTGCTTCTTGTATAGCTGACTCTACTTCCTTGCCAATTACGTGTTCTCCGAACGCTGATATAAAATGCTTAATACGCCCTGATACCACTACTCTATAAGGCTTTAGATTAACGAACTGTACTGTATCACCGATGTTATATCCCCATAGCCCAGCATTCGTAGAAATAATCAATACATAGTTTACCCCTAACTCTACCTCACCTATTGTATATCGCTTAGCATTCTCATTAAAGAATTCTTCTACTTTTATAAACTCATAGAATATCCCTCCATTTAAAAGTAATAACATTCCTTTTTCTGTCTGCGTATCTTGATATGCAAAGAAACCTTCTGAAGCAGGAAATAACTCTATTGAAGGAACCTTACGCCCTATCATTTGTTCAAACTTACTTCTATAAGGCTCATAATTCACACCTCCATATATGAACAAATTAAAGTTAGGGAATATATCACCTACAGGCAATCCTTTTCTCTCCCTAAGTTTCTCGAAGTACATCTGCACCCAACTCGGGATACCAGAGATTACACTCATATCCTGATCAACAGTTTCCTCAACTACTGCATCCACTTTAGTTTCCCAATCTTCAATACAGTTCGTCTCTAGACTAGGCAGTCTGTTCTTCTGTAAATATGCAGGAACATAATGCGCAACTATACCAGATAATCTACCAAGCTTAATGCCATTCTTTTCATCAAGTATCGGACTCCCTTGTAAGAATATCATCTTGCCATCTACAAAGTCTGCTTTACCTGTTTCGTGTACATAAGCTAATATAGCATTACGAGCAGCCTCGATATGATAAGGCATTGACTCTTTAGTCAATGGGATATATTTAGCACCAGAGGTTGTACCAGAGGTTTTCGCGAAGTATAAGGGTTGGCCTTTCCATAACACATCTTTCTCTCCCTCCACTACTCTATCTACATAAGGTTTTAGTCCTTCGTAGTCTCGCACAGGTACTTGCTTTACGAAATCTTCATAGCTTTTAATATAAGCAAAATTATGGTCTTTTCCAAATGCTGTGTGTTTAGCATCAGCTATCAACTGTTCAAATACCCTCTTTTGCGTATTCACTGGGTCTGTCACCCACTTTTGTGTTTTCTTATGTATAATTGAAGCAAATATCTTAGCTCCAAATGATTTTATTGACATATACTTTTATTCAAGATCTATAAATAATGAACTATCTAGTGGATATGAATCCTTCCATAGCTCGAAGTGAAAATATTTAGTAGAAGCGTTTAAAGCAGAAGCTTCACTACTACCATCAAATAGTCCGATGACTTCTCCTGACCTTACACTCTCATACTCACCCTTAGTTAAAGTAGTCAAATGTTTATATACTGAAATAAGTCCTTCATCGTGTAATAAGATGATTGTGTATCCATCTTTTATTGTCCAATCTACAAATAGTACTGTACCTCTACCTATTGCTTTAACTGGAGTATTAGCAGGTGCCCTAAAGTCAATACCAAAATGCATAGATCTACTATCATATTTCTTCACTATTTCAGCATTAATAGGACTAAACAATACTTGGCTAACCTTGGCTTTACTTTCTTCAAAGATGTTATACTTATCTTCTAGTCTGACCATTTCTCGTAGCTTTAAGTCTGTTTCACTTGGCTCTTTGTGCTCGATCTGATTTAATGGTTTTTGTGTCAGTTTTAGAGAGTCTATACTCGCTTCCGTTACTTGTATCTCTCCTAACAAAGCACTCTTAACTGCGCTTAGGTATTTTTGATTTCGCATAGACTCATTCTCTAATGAATCTACTTTTAAAGCTAACTCGACTGCTTTTTGCTTTAATTCTGCAGAAGAATATCCAGGTATATATTCTTTAAGAGGAGTCAATACTAATAATAATACCGTAGAAAGGATAAACAGAAATACTAAAGTAGTACTCGCCCCTACAACATTAAGCAAGTTAAGCTTAAAAGACTTTACGTCTTCAAAGGTCTTGTCATTAACTATAACAATGCGATATTTACTTAGAAGTGTACTTTTCCACTTTTTACTTTTGTTGCCCTTTCCTAACATCTGTACATAGATTACTACACAAATATAATAATTATAAAATTTGACTTAGAGTCTTTATCTAAATATTCACAATATAATGGGAAAAATCAGAACCACAAAAACGTTAAAAGTTAAATAAAACCTATTGCGAATAAGCGTTTTATTTTTTTCTTCCTATATTTGTTCCAAATTAATGTTTCAAACAGATTATTATGAACTCATTACACATATTTTTAGGAGTAGTTGGACCTTGGCAAATCGTTTTAGTTGTTGCTCTAGCTTTATTATTATTCGGAGGTAAGAAAATACCTGAATTAATGAGAGGTCTTGGTTCTGGTATCAAAGAATTTAAAGATGCTACAAAAGACGATACAGCTCAACAAACTACTAAAAAAGAAGAGACTCAAGACAATTCTAAGACTGAGTAACCTCAGCTCTTATATCTTATATATACGCGTTATATAGCCATGGCTGTATAACGCTTTTTTTATGTCTTTATGCTACTCAAACGATAATTAAAAAGCAAAGGAACCTATTTGAATCCTTATCTGTTATTACAACCACTTCAATACTTCTTCAACATTACCACAACATCGTTCTACTATAAATCCTTTTTACAGAAGAACACTTGTCCCGCTCTTGTCTCAAATAGATTACTTGACCTCAACTTTTAACGTTAATCCCAAATTAAGCATTAGCCAAATATTGGAATAAAAAAAAGTGCCTATCTTGACAATAAAAGATAGGCACTTCACTTATAAAACATAATAAAAACACTACTTACCTGCTTGTTTTCTTTTTCAATAACACGTTATTGTTTCAAACTCAAGTACAATATTAAAAACAACTACCGTGCCAAAAACAAACTTTTTAAAAGTATTTTTAAAATAATATCATTTTATTATTCTAAGATCATAGATAGTTGTACTCTCTTTTTCGCTACATCTACATCAGTCACTTTCACTTGAACATGTTGATGCAACTTAACCACCTCATTCACATCAGAGACAAAACCAGCTTTTAACTGAGAGATATGTACTAATCCACTCTCCTTAATACCAACGTCAACAAAACAGCCGAAGTTGGTAATATTATTGATAATACCAGGTAATACCTGTCCTATCTTTAAATCTGTAATCTGCTTCACACTTGGATCAAACTCAAATACTTTAGCACTGCGTCTAGGATCAAGTCCAGGCTTCTCTAATTCTTTTAGGATATCTTGTAATGCTAATACTCCTACTTCTCCAGTAACATATTTATTAGTATCCACTTGAGCGATTAATGCCTTATTTGAAATCATATCACCGATAGAGACTTTCATATCCTTAGCAATCTTCTCTACCACGCTATATGCCTCTGGATGAACTGCAGAATCATCTAGTGGATTCTTAGCATCCTTAATTCGCACGAATGCTGCTGCCTGTTGAAAGGCCTTCTCTCCTAATCGAGGTACTTTCTTTAGTGCTGCTCGACTTTCGAAGGGTCCGTTATCTGCTCTATATTGCACGATATTCTCTGCCATCTTCTCCCCTATACCAGATACATAACTTAACAGAGACTTACTCGCTGTATTAAGATTTACTCCTACTGAGTTCACACATTTCATCACCACATTATCTAACTCCTTCTTAAGCATCGTCTGATCCACATCGTGTTGATATTGACCTACACCGATAGACTTAGGATCTATCTTCACTAGCTCTGCTAAAGGATCTGATAGACGACGTCCGATAGACACCGCTCCTCTAACTGTCACATCGTACGTAGGAAACTCATCTCTCGCTATCTTAGATGCAGAATATACAGAAGCACCTGCCTCATTTACGATAAATACTTGTATTGGCTTGTCAAAAGCTATCTTTTTAATAAAGAACTCTGTCTCTCTCGATGCGGTACCATTACCTATAGCAATGGCCTCTACATTATACGCATTCACCATAGAACGTATCTTCTTCATCGCCATAGTTGTATCCTTCTGTGGTGCGTGAGGAAATATAGTCTCGTTATACAGCAAGTCTCCTTGCTCATCTAGACAGACTACCTTACACCCTGACTTAAATCCAGGGTCTAATGCTAATATCCTTTTTTGTCCTAATGGCGAACCTAATAGTAACTGTGTAAGATTATCAGCGAATACTTGTATCGAATTAGCATCTGCTTTTTCTTTTGCCTCACTTAATGCCTCATTAGATAGCGCCGGTTCTAATAGTCGCTTATAGCTATCCGCTACAGCCTTCCCTACTATCTTCCCACATTCATTCTTTCCTTTTACTACATTGTCTTCTATAAAGTTAATCGCCTCGTCCTTCTCTATTGTTACGTTAAACTTAATGAAGCCTTCTTTCTCTGCTCTTAGTATCGCTAATAAGCGGTGTGCAGGTATCTTGTACACAGGCTCAGCCCAATCAAAATATTGTGTAAACTTTTGTGCAAGCTCATCATCCTTCTTAGCCTTAACTACCTTAGTAGTAATCACCCCACTGCGTTGAAACTTTCTTCTCAGTGATTTACGCACATACATATTCTCATTTATCCACTCAGCGATGATATCAGATGCTCCTTGTATCGCCTCTTCTTCACTACATACCTTGTCATTAAGATATTTAGACGCGATAGATTCTACATCTGCAGCATTCTGTGCCATAATCACCTTCGCTAATGATTCTAGACCATTCTCTCTTGCTGTATCAGCTTTCGTCTTACGTGTTTTCTTATATGGTAAATATAAATCTTCTATCTCTGTTAAGTCAAAGCTACTAGAGATCTTATGTCTTAGTTCATCAGTCAGTTTACCTTGTTCTTCTATCGAATTTAAGATAGACTCTTTTCTCTTTACTATTCCATCGTATAACTCACTATATCTCGCTATCTTCTCTATAACTACTTCATCTAAGTTACCTGTACTATCCTTTCTATATCTAGCAATAAATGGTATTGTACCTCCCTCACCTAATAGAGATAAGGTATTCTCAATACTCTTCACACTTGCATTCACAGCTTGTTGAATAAACTCAATCAACGTCATATTTTATTATTTTAAGAATAGCTAAAATACTACCTTTGTGGCAATAAATAAATCCTATGAAGTTTTTATTCCTATACTTATTTATAATTAATTACTTAGCCTTTTCGATGTTTGCCTATGATAAGGAACAAGCTCGTAAGAACGGACGTAGAGTCTCTGAGAAGAATCTTCTGTCCCTATGCTTTTTTGGAGGTACATTAGGTGCGTGGATAGCGATGAGTAAACTTAGACATAAGATATCTAAAGACTCCTTTAAGGTCAAGTTCTTCGCAATACTAGCGATACAGATAGCTCTGTTTTTTATGGTATTTAAGAGGTAGTGGGTTGGTTAACGGTGAACAACGTTGTTATTTCAGTTTAAATAACTTTATATAACCTATTTATCTTTATCAGATACAGCTAATATTTAGCTTCTCAACTTACACTGCTCCACTTCCTCACCTTTTTCATACATCGTAGTCTTAACTACCTTAATTTTCTCTATACTCACATCACCCTGCTGAGCCATACCAATCACAAATAATAACAAACATCACAAAACAATCAAATCTCTTCTCATACTTCTAAAAACTATATCTAATTCCCTCTCTTAATCCTTTTTCTATACCCAGTCCAAGAGAAATCCAAAAGAGCAATAGTATAATCCTTCGTTTTTACTTCTTTTAACTCTCCTGTACGGCCATTTACCCATACACCAGATAGAGCGTAACGTGCCATTCTAAGGTTATAAGGCTCTCTCTTTTCCTTAAACACATAATAATCACTATAGATAATATCTAACTTCACATCTACAACCGTATCATTAGGTTGCTGT
>JBOFGJ010000952.1:0-1905 GCA_051649065.1 Flavobacterium sp.
AACTGGTTAAAAGACTATGCACAAAGTGCTAGAGTAAATGGATATGTAATAGGGATATCTGGAGGAATAGACTCTGCTGTAACATCTACGTTATGTGCGATGACAGGATTGCCATTAGTATGTGTGGAAATGCCAATACACCAAGATCCTTCACAAGTATCTAGAGCGAAAGAGCACATCGCTTTCTTAAAAGACAAGTTTAGCAATGTTACTTCTGCTGTAGCGGACTTAACCTCAACATTCGAAACATTAAAAGAAGCTGTACCTACATCTGATGACGAAGCTACGTTAAACCTAACACTTGCTAACACAAGAACTAGATTGCGTATGACAACACTATACTATTATGCAGGTCTACACAGAAGTTTAGTTGCTGGTACTGGTAATAAGGTAGAAGACTTCGGAGTAGGATTCTTTACTAAATACGGTGATGGTGGCGTGGATGTAAGCCCTATTGCAGACTTAATGAAATCAGAAGTAAGAGCTATTGGAGAATACCTAAACGTTCCTAGTAGCATTATTATAGCTAAACCAACTGATGGCTTATTCGGTGATGAGCGTTCAGATGAAGATCAACTAGGAGCTAATTATGACGAATTAGAAATAGCAATGCTTGCACACGAAAAAGGAGCTAAAGCAGAAGACTTTACGGGAAGAGAGAGAGAAGTGTTTGAAATATATAGTAGACTGAACAGAATTAACCAACATAAGATAAATCCTATTCCTGTTTGTTTAATTCCTATAGAATTCAAATAATTAGCGTTTTTTGCTCAGTGTTTTTAACAACTGTATTTGAAAAACAGGTACCTTTGTTAAAAAGTTATGTTATGAAAAAGTATTTATTGTTTTTAATTGCAATACTATCAGTATCGCTGACTTCATGTTCATCAGATGATGATTATTGTGGCAATGATTTTTATAGATCAAAACAATTAGCTCCTGTGTATGCTTTCCATCCAAATGATTTCCGTGTTTATGGTTTAAAAGGTGAAAGATTCACAGTAATTAAAAGTGAACAAGAATTTCAAGAAAGAGTAAGAGGAGCACAATATTATAAGGGCGTAATTGACTTTAGATATGATGAACTAATCATAGGTCAAACATACGCTACTGGTTTTAACTCTATTATAGATATCACACCTATGTATAGAGAGTCTTGTGGGTATGGAGGTGAGAATTTGCTAGAAGTAGAAATAAATGTAAACAGAGGAAATTTATACACAGATTTTATAGTATACCACACAGTAGTTCCTAGAACGAAGAGTGATCGTTATAGTGTACTACCAACTGTTAGATACAGATCTAGATAAACAAAAAAGAGGCAATAGCCTCTTTTTTTATTCCTCTATAGTTTTAAATCTTGATGTAACTTGTCCTAATCGCTTAGAGAACATATTCATCAGACTAGTATAGTCCATGATTAAAGTAAGCATCTCATAAGACCTTTTTTCATCACTGTCCTTTAGCTTCACTTTATACTTCTCTATCATTGTATTTAGCAAGTACATTCTCAGTGTTAATATAGTCTCCGTTACATATTGAGATACCCCTTGTACTTTTTGTTTTACTATGATATTCTGAGACTCCCAGTTGTGTAAAGTTTCTTTCTCATCTTCCATGATGATACTCGTTACCTCTTGAGCCATCTCTGGGTTAAGAGTCTTTAAGTACTTCTCTAAGTCCCAAACATTATGGTTAAAGTAATCCATGATATCCTTATAAATCACTTTAAACATAGGATTAGTTAACTGCACTTCATCTTCTTGCAAACTCAGATATATACGCTCATATACCTTTTGTTCTACCTTATGCTCTACTTCTATTACTTCATTATCCTCATTCACATCTAATAGAAGTTCGATAAACTGCTCTTCCATATTTCCATAAAGCAACAATATCTCTATA
>JBOFGJ010000953.1:0-1407 GCA_051649065.1 Flavobacterium sp.
TAAGATTATAGTACCTGTGGGAAGTGACTTGAAGGTGGTGGTAGCAGAGATACAATTCTTCTATCCTATAAATAGCAACCCTAATCAGTTGACTCTGTATAATGGGAAGGATTTTAATCCGAGTATGGTGGTGTATGTAGGGAGATAAGTGTTAAAAGTGTTTAATTTAATTATATAATAAAGATATAAAGAGGGTGACTTTGGATGTGCTTTCTTTTATTACCACGTCTTCCAGTCATTAGAAGTAAATTTCCATTCAGGAGTTTGTATAATATCATGGTTTATATCATACCATGGGTTGCTGTCCTTTGCCTTTGGATTCTTTAATACCTGCAACTCTTGTGCAGGCATATAGCTCTGTGCTAGTAGCACTACCTTATCTCCTATTTCATTCTCTGCTATATCTACTACGATAACGGCATGACCTACAGGATTGCCAGACTGTACTAAGATATCGCCTATCTGTACTTCTTGTTTTGAAATAGATTTGAGCTGTTGTTTTAATGATGCAGTATTGGCATAGTTAAAAATGTGTTCTAAGTATGACCAATACTTCTGTGGTGTATAATCACCATTGACGTAATCGGTGTAGTATCTCGGTTTGCCATCAACGATAAAGTTAAATGCTATTTCGCTATATCTCTTTTGATTGTATAAATAATCAGCTCTAAGGCGCATAGTAGCATCAGCACATTGGTGTAGGTCTTTAGTTCCTATGGGTAAGTCTATAACAGATGAGTATACTTGTGCTGTGTTTTTCTCTTTACCATTGAAGTATTTTACCTTCTCTCCATAGGGTTTTAGAGGGAGATGCTGTAGGTGATAACCGAAGTCTTGGGTTGTATATGATGGACGTTTATAGTCCTCTGGAGTGTTATACCTCTCAGCTATGGTCATAGCTGTAGCGTTTATGTAGTTAATCTTTGTTTGTTCTGTGGATGATTCTGCAGATGCAGTGGTCTTGTTGTTTTGACAAGAGGAGCACAGTACAATTAAGATTAGGGTGATGAGGTATTTCATAAGGTTTTTTATTAAGTATAACGCACCTGTAATTGTTATAGTATTTTGATTTTCAGTATATTTATTGTTGTTTAAAATATTTTTATGAGAGGACAGTATATTGTATTCATTGCTTTGATATTGATGTCATGTAATAGAGAGAGAGGGCCTTCTTATGTGTATGGAAAAGAAGATTATAAAGAAAAAGAAAAGAATTTTGTCTTAGACACAGAGCAAGCTGCAGCTATTTATGCAAAACATTATTTCTCACAGCAACCTAATGATACGGTTGTAGATGTGAAGTTAGATATTATCTATAGTGATTATTATGTGTTTAAGGAAAAGAGAGAGCCTTATAACCTTAGAATGGCACGTTACGCTCTATCTGGTGTATGGGTAAATGGCCGT
>JBOFGJ010000954.1:0-19868 GCA_051649065.1 Flavobacterium sp.
GCTCTCCCAAAGTGGAGAGCTTTTTTTGTTATGCTCTTTAGTATAATCAATATATACTGCGCAATTAATAGAAATTTTTAATAGTCGTAAATTTTACACCCTATTTCTTATCTAACTTCCTCCAATAGTCTAGTACATACTCTTGTACTGCTTTTGGGAGCTCCTTAAAGTTAGGACTGTACTGATCTTCTACAAAGCTAGAACTCGCTTTGCTAGACACCCAATACAACTGATACTTGTGAAACAATAAGCCTATAATCTCAATAGGATTATCCATATCACCCTTATTATTTCGTGTATATATAAATAACGCATCGACTAAACCATCTTTCTCTACATCGTTAAATGCTTTACGGTTATTCTGTGTAGCTGTCACTATACCTTCATCCGCTACTTCTTTACTAACTTTCAATTCCCACTTGTCGTTCTCCTTAGTGTACTGCTGTATATATAGCCTATCTTGTTCTTCTCCTTTTTTGTTCTTGGCGAAGACGAACATATTTTCTTCGTTAGCTCCACTGATTTTCTCCACCATTAATACTCTGTCTCCCTTATACGGAAAGTCAGATTTCTCAAAATTATCTTTGTTGATAATCGTTTGACTGATCTGTGCTGACACCAATGTACTCGCACAGACAAATAATAAACATAGTAATTTCTTCATTATCATCTTTTTAAGAACATTAAATATAAACAAAAAAAGCTGCACAAAGCATAACACTCCATACAACTCTTATTATTGATAAATAGCAAGAGGCTCTCCCACCGCGTGGAAAAGCCTCTTTCAATCTATCACAACACTAAACTTACTAGTTTCTCATTTACTTGGTCAAAGTTGAATGACGTGTATACACGGTCAAACTCCCCTTTGATTGCTTCATTCATCAGATTACCTACACTACCTTCGTGTGTATGGTTTACCTCTTTTGACGGTTGATAAGTGCCTGCCTCTATCGACAGCCCTATCTCTTTATATGCTTCTCTAAAAGGCATCCCTTTTAGTACATAATCATTCACTACCTCAACGCTAAACAAATAGTCGTATTTCGGATCGCTTAATATATCATTATTCACCTCTATATTGTCCAACATCAGTTTCAGAATATCTAAACATTCTTTCAATGAAGTGAAAGCTGGGAACAAGTTCTCTTTTAACAACTGAAGATCTCTATGATACCCAGAAGGCAAATTAGTGGTCATTAATGCTATTTCGTTAGGCAAGGCTTGTATCTTATTACATCTTGAACGAATAAGCTCTAGAACGTCTGGATTCTTCTTATGGGGCATAATGCTCGAGCCTGTAGTCAAATGATCTGGGAATTTGATAAAGCCCATATTCTGACTCATATACAAGCATCCGTCCATCGCGAACTTAGCTAAAGTAGCAGCGATAGAGCTTAGTCCTTGTGCTAAGATACGCTCTGTCTTACCCCTACCCATCTGTGCATACACTACATTATAATTCATAGATTGAAAGCCCAATAGGTCTGTAGTCATCTGCCTATTTAGTGGAAATGACGAACCATAACCTGCAGCCGAACCCAAAGGATTCTTATTCGTTACCTTCCACGCAGCTAACATCATTTCTAAATCGTCTACTAAACTCTCTGCATATGCTCCAAACCACAATCCAAATGAAGAAGGCATCGCTATCTGCAGGTGAGTATACCCAGGTAATAAGACATCCTTATACTGATTACTCAACTGCTGTAGCGTATCGAACACCTCTTTAGTCTTGATCACTATCTCTTCTATCTCATGGCGGAAATAAAGCTTTAGATCGACTAACACTTGGTCGTTTCTTGAACGCCCTGAATGTATCTTTTTACCAGCTTCACCTATTCTTCTAGTCAATAACAACTCTACCTGTGAATGAATGTCTTCTACATCATCCTCTATCGTGAATTGACCTGCTAAGATCTCTTGGTATATTTGTTTTAATTCTTTTTGGATCACTACTAAATCTTCTGACTCTAGTAATCCTATGCTTTCTAACATCTGTGTATGTGCTAGTGACCCCATAACGTCAAATGCCGCAAGGTTCATGTCTAACACTCTATCTTGTCCTACTGTGAAAGTATCTACAGAACTATCTACAGTAGTATTCTTTTGCCATAATTTCATTTGCTACACGATTTGCTTTAACATCTCTATATACAAGGCTATTCCCTCTTCTATCTCATTTACATAGACGAATTCGTCTGCTGTATGTGATCGAGCAGAGTCACCAGGTCCACACTTAAGTGATGGAATACTTAATAAAGCTTGGTCACTCGTAGTAGGCGAACCATAAGTCGCTCTTCCTAATGCAATACCCGCCTGTACAATCGGATGATCCTTAGCTATCGAAGATGGTTTTAATCGCGTAGAACGCGCATTGACATCACAGTCTACATGCTGTCTTATCATTTCTAACACTTCTTCATTTGTATAGGCATCCGTCACACGTACATCTACAACGAAGTCACATGTAGATGGAACTACGTTATGTTGTGTACCTGCGTTAATCATCGTCACACTCATCTTGATTGGCCCAAACTCCTCCGATACCTTAGGAAATTGATAAGTATTAAACCATTCTATATCCTTTATTGCTTTGAATATTGCGTTATCTCCTTCATTACGTGCCGCATGTCCAGAGCGTCCTTTAGCCACGCAGTCAAGTACCATCAGTCCTCTCTCTGCTACCGCTAAATCCATTAGGGTAGGTTCTCCTACTATAGCGAACTCTAATTCTCCTAACTTAGGAATTACATATTCTAAACCATTATTCCCTGATATCTCCTCTTCTGCAGTCGCAGCGATACAGAAGTTATATTTTAACCCTTCTTGCTCATAGAAATAAAGAAATGTAGCAATAAGTGATACTAAGCACCCACCTGCATCATTACTTCCTAATCCATATAACTTCCCATCTATAACCTCAGGTTTAAAAGGGTCACGAGTATAATCTTTATTCGGTCTCACTGTATCATGGTGAGAGTTTAATAGAATAGTTGGCTTACTCGGATCATAGTGTTTATTAAAAGCCCAAACATTAAAAAGTTCTCGGTGTATAGCTACTCCATGAGACTCTAAAAAGTTAGCGATTAGGTCTGAAGTCAAGTGCTCTTCTTTACTAAAAGATGGAGATGCTATAAGGCTCTCTAATAAAGCTATTGCCTTTTGTGATAAGTTATCTTTCATTATGGTTGTCTACTAGTTAGTGGTCTTTGTGTTTTATTCTATTTTTAGAGTTTAATCGTAGTACCAGCCATTCCATCTAATAGATCTTCAGCCTTCTTGATACATACCTTATCTACTCCTTGGTTGACAGCCGCCAAAGCGTTCTCTATCTTTGGCAACATACCATCTGCTATCACCCCTTGTTGTTTTAGTTGTGTAAAGTTCTCTTGATTAATGGTATTGATCACAGAGTTCTCATCGTTAATGTCTTGCAACACACCTTTTCGTTCAAAACAGTACACTAAAGCGACCTTGTATTCAGTAGCTAAAGCAACAGCTAAATTAGAAGCTATGGTGTCCGCATTCGTGTTTAATAGTTGGCCTTCCTTATCAGCCGTAATTGCAGAGAATACTGGGTTAATTCCAATCTCTATCAATTGTTTTAGACGAACCACATTCACATCAGTTGCTTCAAAATCTCCCACATAACCATAATTAATTGGTTCTATAAGGCGTTTATGACTCTGTATAAGCTTAGCATCTGCTCCTGAGATTCCCATCGCATCACAACCTCTCGCCTGAAGCTGAGCTGTGATTTGTTTATTTATTAATCCTGCATACACCATTACAGCTATAGGTAACATCACATCGTCTGTAATACGACGTCCATTGACCATTTGAGTTTCTATCCCCAACTGAGTAGCCATACGCGTAGCTAACTTTCCACCACCATGCACTAAGACCTTCGGCCCTTCTATATTTACATAAGTATCTAAAAAATCGCTTAACGCAGACTCATTATCAACGATATTACCTCCTATCTTTATAACTGTAAGGCTTTGCATAATCTATTGGTTTTTAAGCATTTCTTTTAATACGGCTTGCGCTGCCCAGACTCTATTTCCTGCTTCTTGTATTACGATAGCGTGTTCACTATCTAATACTTCAGAAGAGATTACTAAATCACGTCTAACTGGCAGACAGTGCATTACTTTCGCTTGGTTAGTGGCTTCTAATTTGTCTAAAGTCAACATCCAAGACTTATCTGTACACGTTATCTTTCCGTAGTCTTCATAACTCGACCAGTTCTTTACATATACGAAGTCTGCATCTGCTAAAGCTTCGTCCTGATTAGTAGTCACTGTAGCTCCTGCTGTAAACTCTTCTTTCAGCGCATAGCCTTCTGGATGAGTCACCACGAAATCTACAAGGCCTTCTGCCTGAGCTCTACACATCCACTCTGCGAAAGAATTCGGTACTGCTTGTGGCAATGCCTTTACGTGTGGTGCCCAAGTCAGTACTACTTTAGGTTTCTTCCCTTGGGGAACTAACTTCTCTTGTGCCTCATCATATTTATAATCAAAGTGCTCTACAATAGTAATTAAATCAGTAAAACTCTGTAAAGGGTGTCTAGTCGCACTCTCTAAACTCACTACAGGTTTACCACAGTATTTAGCGAACTTGCTAAATAGCTCTTCACTATAATCTTCCTCTGCATCTTTAAGTCCTGGGAAAGAACGAAGTCCTAAGATATCACAGTACTCCCCCATCACTGCAGCAGCCTCTCTAATATGCTCTGCTGTATTTCCATCCATCACGACACCGTCTTTAGTTTCTAAAGCCCAGCCATCAGATGTCATATTCATCACCATAACATTCATCCCTAAGTTAGCAGCAGCCTTCTGAGTACTCATCCTTGTACGCAAACTTGGATTTAGAAATACTAAACCGATCGTTTTATGCTTACCAAGAGTCTCTTCTGCAAAAGGATTTGCCTTACATGCTAATGCGTCTTTTACAGCATTAGATAGAGATGATATATCGTTAACGGAGAAAAATTGTTTCATTGTAATTGTCTTTTTAGAATTGTTGTAATCTGCTGTTGAATTTGTCCAAGAATAAATCAGCCTCTACTTGAGTCAGATTTAATGCTGGCAACAACCGAATTACATTAGGGCTTGCTGTCCCTGTAAAGATGTAATCTTTCACTAATAGTTCTTTTCGAACATCTTTTAACTCAGGAGCAAGGTCTATTCCAATCATTAATCCCTTTCCTCTTACTTCCTGTATTTTATCGAATTTCTTTAATTCACTAATCAGGTAATTTCCTACCTTAACTGCATTCGCCATTAGATTATCTTGCTTCATTACTTCTAATACAGATAATGCAGCTGAACATGCTAAGTGATTACCTCCAAAAGTCGTACCTAACTGCCCATGCCAAGGTTTAAACTGCTCACCAATAGCAATCGCTCCAATAGGAAATCCATTTCCCATTCCTTTCGCCATTGTATAGATATCAGCACTCACTCCACCGTCATTTACTGCGTAGAAAGAACCTGTACGCCCATATCCACACTGTACTTCGTCTGCGATAAATACTGCATCATACTGAGTAGTAAGGCTTCTGATTTTCGCTAAGAAGCTATCTGTAGCTACTTGTATTCCTCCTACACCTTGTATACCTTCGATAATAACTGCTGTAACTTCATCTCCATAAGATGCAAAAGCTTGTTCAAGAGCTTGCTCGTCGTTAAAAGGCAAGAACACAATGTTCTCCGTTTGATTGACTGGAGCAACTATCTTTGGGTTGTCAGTAGCAGAAACGGCAAGAGAAGTTCTCCCGTGAAACGCCTTATCAAAAGCAATTACTTTCTTCTTCCCATTGTAAAAAGAAGCCAACTTTAAAGCATTTTCATTTGCTTCAGCACCAGAATTACACAAGAATAATTGGTACTTATCTAATCCTGCTACTTCTCCTAATAAAGCAGCTAACTCCTGCTGAAGAGGAATTTCTATAGAATTAGAATAGAATCCGATTTTGTTTAATTGCTCAGTTAATCTCGCTACATAGTGAGGATGAGTATGTCCGATAGAGATCACAGCGTGTCCACCATATAAATCTAAGTACTCTTGACCTTTGTTGTCATATACATAACTCCCTTGACCTTTTACTATTTCGATCGGGTTTAGGGGATATACATCATATAATTTCATCATAATTACTCTTCTTTAGAAAGCCGAAGCTTTAAGTTGTAAACCTGTATTCTCTTCTAATCCGAATAACAAGTTCATGTTTTGAACAGCTTGTCCACTTGCACCTTTTAACAGGTTATCAATCGCACTAGTCACTAATACATCATTTCCATTCTTTACAATAGACACCAAACATTTATTAGTATTCACCACTTGCTTTAGATCGATACCCTTTTTACTTACGTGTGTAAACGGATGCGACGCATAATATGTGTTGTACATCGCGTAAAGCTCTTCTTCTGTCAAAGTCGATTCAAACATTACACTTGCAAAAATCCCTCTTGCAAAATCTCCACGCTCAGGTACAAACTTGATGTTCTTTACATAATCAGGTTGTAGCTGTACAAGGCTTTCTCCTATCTCGTTTAAATGTTGGTGAGTGAAGGCTTTATATACTGATATATTATTCGCTCTCCAACTAAAGTGAGATGTAGTAGATAAACTCTGTCCTGCTCCTGTAGACCCTGTCAAAGCATTGATATAAATAGACTCAGGCATCTTAGCTGCTTCTGCTAAAGGCAACAAGGCTAACTGTAATGCTGTAGCAAAACAACCTGGGTTAGCTATATAATGTGATTTCTTTATCTTCTCTCTGTTCAACTCAGGTAATCCGTACACGAACTCACCTGCTGTATCTTTTAATCTAAAATCTTGACTTAGGTCAATAATCTTAATCTCACTATCAATCTTATTATCAGCTAAGAATACTTTAGAATCTCCATGTCCCATACACAAGAACAATACATCTATATCGTCCATCAACACATTCGTAAAATGTAAGTCTGTATCGCCAAATAGGTCACTGTGAATGTCATATACTGGCTTACCAGCACTACTATTAGAGTGTACGAAGGCAATCTCTACTGCGGGATGAGGTAAGAGAAGTCTCAACAACTCTCCTCCAGTATAGCCAGCACCTCCTACTATTCCTGCTTTTATTGTCTTCATAGTCCTATTGGTCTTGGTTATTAACTTTGTGCCAAATCATTACTTGGTTACCGAATATCTTAGAGAATCCTTTAACATCCTCACCTGACCATGAATTATTCATCTCTCCGTAGCTACCAAATTTATTAGACATGAGGTCATGTGCTGATTCTATACCTATCACTACAAAACGATGTGGGTGAAGCTCTACGATCACTTTACCACTTACAGTCTGCTGTGTACTCGTTAAGAATGCTTCCATATCTCTCATCACTGGATCGTGAAATTGTCCTTCGTGTAAGTAGTTTCCATAGAATGAAGCTAACTGCTCTTTCCAGCTCAGTTGCCACTTCGTCAACGTATGTTTCTCTAAAGTGTGGTGAGCTTTTACAAGTATGATAGGTCCAGCTGCCTCAAAACCAACTCTTCCTTTGATTCCAATGATCGTATCCCCTACGTGAATATCTCTACCGATACCAAATGGCTGAGCCATATCTTGCAACTGTTGGATTACCTCAGTAGGTTTAAGTTTCTTACCGTTTAATGCTACAGGCTCCCCTTTTTCAAATTCAATCTCCACTGTTTCAGGAGTTGATTTTGTAATCGGTGTAGGCCATGCCGCCTCAGGTAAATATAGATTAGAAGTTAGGGTTTCCTTTCCACCTACTGAAGTTCCCCATAATCCTTTATTAATTGAATATTTAGCTTTCTCTGCATTGATTTCGACACCGTGTTTTTGTAAAAACGCAATCTCTTCTTCTCTGCTTAATTTTAAATCTCTAATTGGCGTAATGATTTGTACATTAGGCACTAATATATTAAAGATCATATCGAAACGCACTTGGTCATTTCCAGCTCCTGTACTACCATGAGCCACTGCCTCAGCACCAATCTTCTTAGCGTAGTTAGCGATAGCTGTAGCCTGACATACACGCTCTGCACTCACTGATAATGGGTAAGTCGCATTCTTTAATACGTTACCGAATATCAAGTATTTCACACTGTCATTATAGTAATCTTCTGTCTCGTCTATAGTCACGTGAGATGCAACACCTAAAGCAAAAGCTCTCTTCTCAATAGCTTTAACCTCTTCTTCATCAAATCCACCAGTGTTAACTGCTACAGAGTGAACCTCATACCCTAATTCTTCTTTTAAATAAATTACACAGAAGCTAGTGTCTAATCCTCCGCTAAATGCTAATACTACTTTCTTATTGTTCATGTTAGATGTGTTTAAAATTAAAATAGATGTGTTTTTTTGACTGTTTTTTTCAATTGCATTTGTAATCGCTTTAGCAACGAATACTTCTTCTGCATATTTTTAAGCCTTTCTTTTGCTTTTGTCTTTTGGTCTATTTTATTCCGAAGCTCCTTTTCTTTGTCTTCAGGGTTCCAAAGCATTGCTGTACACAGACAGTTCTTCTTTTCCTTACTTTGTAATATTTGGAAATTCACACAACTCTCACACCCTTTCCAGAACGTCTCATCTTGAGTTAGTTCAGAATAAGGAACAGGTTCGTAGCCTAAATCTGAGTTGATCTTCATTACAGCAAAACCAGTAGTTAAGCCGAATATTTTAGCCTTTGGATATTTTGTTCTCGATAGGTCGAATACGCATTTCTTAATCGCTTTAGCCAATCCCTCTTTTCTAAAAACAGGATTAACAATCAGTCCTGAGTTAGCTACATAATCACCGTGACTCCAAGTCTCGATGTAGCAAAAACCAGCCCAAGTACCATCTACGTGTAAGGCGATAACAGCCTTACCTTCAACCATTTTATTGGCAACGTATTCTGGTTTTCTTCTGGCGATACCAGTCCCTCTAGCCAGAGCCGACTGAGCCATCTCTTCACAAATTTGTTCCGCATATCCTACGTGCGTTTCATTCGCAGGAATAACGATAAACTGATTTGAATTCATTTCAAAACAAGTGATTAGGATTCAATACAAGTTAATAAAATAATACCAAATAGGTACAATATTCTACTACTGTTTGAAAAAGCATTAAAATTCTATGATATATATACAGATATAATGCCAAAAAAAGCATTATACTAAAAAAGGCTAAAAAAGATTAAGCCCGGACGCGAGTTGACCGCGAAATAGAAACAGAAGTAACCGCAACAGTTGCTAGAGCAATGTTGTTAGATATAAAAGCTATATTTAAATCGGTTCTGTTCATAAGTTTATTCTGTGCTTAAATAAGCATCAACAAAGTTTTCTAATTATTATTGGATTTTGCAAGTGTTTTATTAAAAAAATAAAACACCTCTCAATCCCTTATAAATTAAGAGATTATACCGTATTAATAAAAAATACTTTTGTGAAACAATTAGGCTTACCTATTTTTTCACGTCGAATCCTAAGCCCAAAGAGATTTTTTTAATTCTGCTAAAAGCATTATCAATTGACAAAAGTGATTTTTACACCCCGAAGCACCAACCTAAAAATCTTATCGTAAAATAGATTCAGGTTATTAACTTTATTCTTGTACTAAATGAATATTCTTATGCTAGTACAATGATAGTAGTTTGATGGCATAATGCTCGCATGAAAAAAGGCCAAAACTATACGACCATTATGCGATCACTATGTGACCACTATGCGACCATTGTCCATTTTTTCAATAAAAACAGACAGTAAAGCGCATAAAAAAACCGACCCCATGCCTAATAAAATAAGGCATGGGGTCGGTTTTTAATAGTAGTTTTCTATATGCTTAGTAGCTGATTAAGCTCTTTACATCATAGTTACCTAACTTATCTCTTCCGTGTAAGAATGATAGCTCCATTAAGAAGTTAACTTGTACTATCTCTCCTCCAAGGCGTTCTACTAATTTACACACAGCCTCTGCGGTACCACCTGTAGCTAATACATCATCGTGAATAAGTACCTTCTCTCCTGGCTTAATCGAATCAGTGTGTATCTCTAAAACATCTGTTCCGTACTCTAAACCATAAGCTTCAGATATAGTGTCAAAAGGTAGTTTACCTGGCTTACGCACAGGGACAAAACCTGCACCTAATTTTTCTGCTAATAGCGTAGCGAAAAAATATCCTCTACTCTCCATCCCTACTACTCTATCTATCTTCTTATCTCCTACTAATGCTAATAACTGCTTAGCAGCTTCCATCATGGCAGCGTGGTCATTTAAAAGAGGTGTGATATCTTTAAAACCAATACCTTCTTTTGGAAAATCTTGAATATCTCTAATATAATCTGTTATTCTCATAATCAATGTTTTATATTGCAAAAATACAATTATTTATCTGATTTTATTACTTCAATTATCTTATCACACACTATTTGTGGATCTATGGTATACATCACTTCTTCATACCCCTCTACCTTCTTATTTCCATACACTGAAGTAGGTAATAATGGGTACTTCTCTCTATCTGCAGTAATACAGTAGTCTGCAGGTTGATTAAACGGTGCGAAACCTGCATAAGGATGTGTTGCCCCCCATAGCGTAACAACTTTCTTGCCAAGCATAGCTGCTATGTGTGCATTTCCCGAATCCATAGATAACATAGCGTCTAAATGCTGAATAAGATTGATTTCTACATCGAACTTCACCTTACCTGCCATCACGATTACATTATAATTATCTCGCTTCAATTGGTTTAATAATGCAATCTCTTTCTCTCCACCTCCAAATAAGAAAATAATAGACTTCTCACGCTCGGCAAGAGTATCTACTACTTGTTGCATGAGGTTTAAAGGATACACTTTAGTCTCATATTGTGCGAAAGGAGCTATACCTATCCATACCGTATCTTTCTCTTTTACATACTGTAACAGCTCAGGTGCTAATGGCGGTACTTCAGGAAACTGTGGATTAGTTAAATCAACTTTAAATCCAAGTTTTGCAAGGGTAGTCTGATGGTTAGAGAACATCGTAGGCAACTGCTTAAATACCTTATTCTCTGCACGAGTCAATTCTTTTTTCCCTTCTCTTCCTTTGTCTAAAGCAGCTACTTTGACTCCTGTCAAACTGAAAAGTGTGCGGATAATCTGTGAACGAAGAACATTGTGAAAATCAGCAAAATAGTTAACTTTCAATTTCTTCAAATCACTAAATAAGCGGATTAATCCCAAGAAGCCTTTGTGTCTTTTCTTTACATCTATTGCAAAAAATTCAACTCTATCTATATCCTTAAAGAATGGTTTAAAAAAAGGACGAGATACAATAGTAACTCGAACATCCGGATGCTGTGCTACTAATGCACGAACTACAGGTACAGTCATAGCGACATCCCCCATAGCAGACAATCTAAATACCAATATATGTTTCAACTGTGCCACAACAGATTAAATTAGGTTAAGAACAAGAAAAGCGTGATCACTCACGCTTTCTATATATTTTTATCAAAGATATAATTATTTCTTATTTTGATACAACACAGGGTTTAATTCCTCGTCATTGTACATTTTCATTTGTTTATACACTTTCATGTACTTGTCACCATTAGCAATATCATTTAATAAATCGTCAATAGCTGTAGTTAAATCTTTCTTTTGTTCTAAAAGAACGTCTAACTTAACTTGACATTTATCTCTGTGATCTTGAGAAGCTTCTGCTCTAGTAGCTTCTTCATTCATATGATATATTTTAAGAGATAAAATAGAAAGTCTATCTATAGCCCAAGCAGGACTTTCAGAATTAATCTTAGCACTCTCTTTTACTTGTACATCTTTATGTAGTTGTAAGAAATAGCTGTCGATATACTCTACCATATCGGTACGCTCTTGATTAGAAGCATCTATTCTTCTTTTTAGAGTTAGCGCCGCTACAGGGTCAATTTGTGGATCGCGAATAATATCTTCGAAATGCCATTGTACAGTGTCAATCCAGTTCTTTAAATACAATAAATGTTTGATATCATCTTTTGGATATGGATTGTTGATTGGTTGATCAACATTATCAAATTTATGATAGTCACGAATACTCTCTTCGAATATTGGAAATGCTAATTCTGAAAACATACTAAATATTTTATTTACAAATATAGTTTTTATACCTTTATCGTACTAATTATACCGAGATGAAAATTCATTATATTTCCGCAGAAAACAGTATTCTAAACCACTTTTTAGCACAATTAAGAGACGTAGTTATCCAAAAAGATAGTATGCGCTTCAGAAAAAACATCGAGCGTATCGGTGAGATTATGGCTTATGAGTTAAGTAAGAAGTTGCCGTTTAAGGATATTGCTGTACAGACACCATTAGGGGTAAAACACACAACGTGTATTGAAGACAATGTAGTATTATGTTCTATCCTACGTGCAGGTTTAGCACTACACACAGGGTTTATGAACTTCTATGACAACGCTGAGAATGGATTCGTATCTGCTTATCGTCGTCATGGAAAACATGGAGAGGCAAGTGAAATCTTAGTAGAATATCAAGCTGCACCTTCATTCCAAGATAAGATATTAATCCTTATCGATCCAATGTTAGCTACAGGTCAATCTTTAGTAGCTGTAATCAACAAGTTAATGGCTGAAGAAAAGCCAAAAGAACTACACATCGCTGTAGTTATTGCTGCTCCAGAAGGAATCAAGTTCTTAGAAGAAAACCTTCCTGAGAATGTGAATTTATGGGTAGCTACATTAGATGAAAAACTAGATGACCATAACTATATCGTACCAGGTCTAGGAGACGCAGGAGATTTAGCTTATGGGCACAAGTTATAATATCAACTGCATGATATAGAAGAAGACTCCTAGTCCAAATACACTGTATACGACAGCTTCTCTTCTCCATCTCTGAGGGATACTTTCAATATAGTTAGCTCCCAACACTGATAAAGGAAAGAATGTAAAAAGAAATGTTCCATTATTCTTATCAGCAGAAACAACATATATCGCAATACCTATAAGGAATGACAAAATGATTTTCTTATAGGTTCCTTGCATATTATATGGTTTTGAAGAAATCGTTAGTGCTTGACTAACAAAAAACAGTAAAGCAATAGGTACAAATACTGCTAATGAAATGTTTTGATACTGATTCTCAAAGTACATAAAGTCAAAACTCACTCTACACTTATCCCAGAACCAATCATAATAACTGATATTCTCTATCACTAGATAGATCTCTAAGAATATTGATACACAAAAGAAAGCGATAACAGGTATAAACCAGTTGCGATAATCTTTGGTTCCAAAAAAAGCAATCGCCACAAAAAGTAGTAAGAAGAATAATACACTCCAGAAATGGAATAAACTTGCTACAAATATCCATAGCGAAGTATCAAATATCTTCTCTTTAGATTGGTTAAGTGAGTGCAAAGAAAATATTCTACGCAAAGCAAGCATAACAAAATAATTAGCTATAATAACCTTACTATGTACTAAAACGGTAGGGAAGAGCATTAGAAAAGAGACAAATAGCAAAGGAACATATGCATTATCCTTCACTAACCTATTCTTAGTAACGATGAACTGTGATAAGAACATCATTACCATCAACAAGCCTAATAAAACAGTCCTTTTACCAAATTCATAACTAGTCCAAATCAACTGATCTTGGTCTATAAATAGATACAAAACACTGATCAATAAGATTAAGATGGTCAGTATAATGTAATTAATTGGTTTTGTTTTACTAAAAATACTTGCTAACATTTATATATTTTATATTTTTGTACATACTTAAGCTATTCTCACTTTTTAAAAGTAGGATATCTCTAGTAACGGATTGATAAAATAATTTTATTTAATTTAAAATAAAGTACGATGACTTCATTTTTTCTTGGTTTAGGATTCCTATTTGAAAAAGTTCTATTTATTCCAATGGATCTTTTTGCAAAATTAGAATTAAAAAATTGGTGGACTGCAAATATTATTACTTGGGCGTTTATCCTTATTACTTGCTACTATTTTGCTTTTTGGTTAAAACAACTAAAAATCTTCAAAGCAAATAATGAAGATAACCAAGATACTACAGCCCACTCATTTTTAAAATAGTTCCGATTTTTACAAATCGAAACCTATATCTGAACGAAAATAAATCTTATCGAAATTTAGCTTGTCTATATTTTGATAAGATTTTTTTAATGCCTCATCGTAAGTATTTCCAAAAGAAGTCACTGCTAATACACGTCCTCCGTTAGTCACTACTTCTCCATCTTTAAGAGCAGTTCCTGCATGGAATACGATAGAATCTTCTACATTCTCAATCCCCGTAATTACTTTTCCTTTCTCATAATCTTCAGGATACCCACCCGATACTAACATAACAGTAGTCGCTGTACGTTCGTCAAGTTCGATCTCCATATCACCTAAAGTTTCATTGGCTATCGCTTCAAAAAGATCTACTAAGTCAGTCTTTACTCTTGGCATTACCACCTCAGTCTCAGGGTCTCCCATACGTACATTATACTCGATAACATAAGGATCATCACCAACTTTAATAATACCAATAAAGACAAAACCTTTAAAGTCTAATTTATCTTCTTGCAATCCTTTAACTGTAGGAATAACAACTCTGTCTTCTACTTTCTTCAAGAATTCTGGTGTTGCAAAAGGAACTGGCGAAACTGCCCCCATACCTCCTGTATTCAATCCTTTATCCCCTTCACCAATACGTTTATAGTCTTTAGCAGTAGGCAATAATTTATAAGACTTTCCGTCTGTTAGTACGAAACAACTAAGTTCTATACCAGCTAAAAACTCTTCTATGACCACTTTAGAACTTGCATCGCCAAACTTAGCATCTACTAGCATGTTCTCAAGTTCAGCCTTAGCTTCATTGATGTCTTCTAAAATTACAACTCCTTTACCTGCAGCTAATCCATCCGCTTTCAATACATAAGGTGCTTTAAGCGTCTCTAAGAACTTCTTGCCTTCCTCTACTGTATCTTTAGTAAAAGTAGCGTATGCAGCAGTTGGTATATTGTGTTTAAACAAAAACTCTTTAGCGAAATCTTTACTTCCTTCTAATTGTGCACCCTTCATAGATGGTCCGATAACAGGAATATGATTTACTTGTGTATCCTTCTTAAAGAAGTCAACAATCCCCTTCACAAGAGGATCTTCAGGTCCTACCACTACCATATCAATCTTTAGTTCTAGAACAGTAGCTTTCACTGCCTCGAAGTCATTTGGATTTACATTTACATTCTTCGCTATCTTCGCAGTACCAGCATTACCAGGACCAACGAATAACTCTTCACATTTAGAACTTTGAAGCATTTTCCAAGCAAGTGCGTGCTCACGTCCTCCTGAACCTAATAGTAAAATTTTCATTAATTGTGTTGTTTGTTATTAAGCATCAAAAATAAATATAAATAAGTCAATAAAGAAAGTAACAGCAAATAAAAAAGCACCTAATTTATAATTAGGTGCTTTATACTAATATGCTTTCTTTTCTCCTTTAAAAACATTGTAAACAGTTAGATATACTATCTTTAGATCTAATAAGACAGACCAATTCTCTAAATAGAATAAATCATACTTAAAACGGTTTATAATATCTCTATCAGTTTCTATCTCTCCTCTATAACCATGAGTCTGTGCCATCCCAGTAATTCCAGGCTTAATTAAATGTCTAAGCATAAATCTATTTACACGCTTAGAATATAATTTGGTGTGTACTACCATATGGGGTCTAGGTCCAACAATAGACATATCACCTATAAACACATTAATAAACTGAGGAAACTCATCAAGGCTAGTCTTTCGAATAAAAGCTCCAATTTTAGTGATACGCATATCATTTCTAGTTGCTTGTTGTTTATCACAATCATCATTCATCTTCATAGAACGAAATTTGTAACAGACGAACTCTTCATCATTAATCCCAGTTCTAACTTGCTTAAAAAACACTGGTCCTTTAGATTCTAGCTTAATCAAAATAGCCAATAAAGGAAACAACCAAGACAATATAAATACAATCACTAAAAATGAGAATACAATATCAAATAAGCGTTTTAAAAGTTTATTATATGGTTTATCTAAAGGGATTACTCGTCTAGGTAAAATCGGTATTATATCATAATACTCTACCTTTAAATTATTAATGATAATTTGCTTTTGAGTAGGTACATACTTTAAGGTAATCAAATTATTATCAGCTAGCTCAAGTAGCTCATGATAATCATCTCCCTGTACGATAGAAAACTGTATATATATTTCATCGACTTTGTTATTAACAATAAACCCCTTTATTTCCTGAAACTTCTCACTACATAAAGCACTACTATAAGTTTCTAAAATTCTATAACCTAAATCTTTCCTTTTAATAAATAGCTTTTGTAATGTGGTGATTTCTTTTCCAGTACCTATGATTATAATATTCCTAGAGTTTCCTCCTAATACACGTCTGAAATATTTTAAGGAGAAGAAGATTAGAAATTTAGCAAAAGCTACGATCCCAAATAAATATACACAATACAATAACAATTCAATGGGTTCTGCAAATCCTTCTATGACACCATTAAAAGCCATTAAAAGCACGATAACAACAGCAAACTGCTTTATTATCTTCTCACCTATTTTTACAACGCGTGTATACCGAAATACCTCATAGAAACTACTCATCCAGGCAGCTACTATCCAACCTAACGAAATATAAATATGAAATAGATACATCACATTCTTTAAGCTACTAAAGGATAATAAGGCCATAGCATTAATGACCACTAAATCTATAGCTATAGTTAATGGTCTGATTAAATATGAATATCTTCCTGAATTCTTACTCACTAGTATATGTACTTTGAAAAATCTTTATGTTCTTCTTTTAATAAATCTTCATTTGAGTAATTTTTAAAATACTCATATGTTCTTTGCATTCCAACACTTCTATTTACTTTAGGTTCCCAACCTAAAATATTTCTTGCCTTATCAATATTAGGACAACGTTGTAAAGGGTCATTTATTGGTAAATCCTTGTAAATAATTTTTTGACTAGAGTTCGTAAGGGCTATTATCTCTTTCGCAAAATCAAGAATTGTTATTTCATCAGGATTTCCAATATTAACAGGCAAATGATAGTCTGATAATAGTAGTCTGTAGATACCTTCTACTTGATCATCTACATAGCAGAAAGATCTCGTCTGTCCTCCATCTCCAAAAACCGTAAGGTCTTCTCCTCTTAATGCTTGACCAATAAATGCAGGTATCACTCGTCCATCATTTAGTCGCATACGAGGTCCATAAGTATTAAAGATACGAACGATTCTAGTCTCAACATTATGAAAGGTATGGTAGGCCATCGTTATAGATTCCTGAAAGCGCTTCGCTTCATCATATACTCCTCTAGGTCCTATCGTATTTACATTACCATAATACTCTTCTGTCTGTGGGTGTACTAATGGATCACCGTATATCTCAGAAGTAGATGCTATAAGGATACGAGCTCCTTTTACCCTCGCTAATCCAAGGAGATTATGCGTTCCTAACGAGCCCACTTTTAAAGTCTGTATTGGTATTTTTAAATAATCAATAGGACTTGCAGGTGAAGCAAAATGAAGAATATAATCTAACTCACCAGGTATGTGTACAAACTTAGTCACATCATGATGATAAAACTCAAAATTACTTAATTGAAACAAATGTTCAATGTTCTTAATATCTCCTGTAATAAGATTATCCATTCCTATCACATGATATCCTTCAGCGATAAAACGATCACATAAATGTGATCCTAAGAATCCAGCTGCTCCAGTTATTAATATACGCTTCATTGCTTTTTAAACTTTTCTTTGATGACTAAAAATATAAACTTCCCATTTGTAACAAAACTTCTCTTCCACATTCTTTTAGGTTCCTGAAGAAACCTATAAAACCATTCCATTCCACAATTTTGAACCCATAAGGGTGCTCTTTTTACTTTCCCCGAAACAACATCAAAACTACCTCCTACTCCCATAGTAAATCCAACAGATGAAAGCTGTTCTTTATACTTTGACAAAAAAATCTCCTTTTTGGGAGAACTAATTGCTACAAACAGATAATTGGCCCTACTACTAACAATATCATTTACAATTGAAAGTTCTTCTTCTCCAGTAAAATAACCATTTCTATAACCTCCTATAATACTTTCTCCATATAAACCTTTAAACTTATCTGCTACCTTACTAACTACTTCTTCAGTAGCTCCTAATAAATAAATGGACTCTTTTCTACTAGAAGCATTCTCCACAAGCTTCACAAATAAATCAACTCCAGAGACACGTTCCTTTAGCGGCTTACCTAGAAGTTTAGATGCCCATACTACTGCCATACCATCTGCATTAACCAAATCTGCATTGCGTATACTATCAAACAACTCTTGATCTTCCTGCATATTAACCAGTTTTCCCGCATTAACGACAATCTGCATAATTGGTTGTTTGGTATCAATTGATTTATTAATAACATCAATAGTTTCCACCATTGTTAAGTTATCAATCCCTATCCTAAACATTTCCTTTCTATCTAACATACTAACTATTCCTTTTTTTAATCAATTCCATGGTAAACATATTTCCAAAAAAAGCAAAGAAAATTACTCCCGCATTTAGATACAATAAAGAATCAAAAAAACAAGCAAAGGAAGTGATCAGAAAGAAGAACAGTCCAATAAAATCATACTGTTTCCTTGCCATATATATATTGTAACCAAAATAATATAGACAGATAAATAAGCCTAATAAACCGAAGTCAATAAAAATTGATAGAAATTGATTATGAGGTCCATAATGATTTTGCAAGGCATATTCTAATCCATCTTCTTCATACGCCATAATCGCTATTTTATCATCTGAACCTGAACCATATCCAAAAACAGGTCTTTCTAATCCTTTTTTTGTAATTGATACCCATCTACTAAGTCGACTATCATTAGCATTAACACCGTCATAAGAAGTTCCTTTGTTAAAACTTAATTCCCAAATAATATGATTTGAAAAACGTTGATAAAAATAAGTGTTCTTTAATGTCACCAATAGCAACATTATTACAACCACACCTCCCCCAAATATCAGCAGGACACGCTTTAGTTTTACCTTATAAGATATATCGCCTAACAATAAACGATAAAAACACATCACTAAATAAACAAATAATGCAACAAACGGTACTCTTGAATTTAAAAAGACTAACGTTATAATTAAAAGAATTCCAATGATAACTTTGAGATAGTTTTTAAACAAACTTCGAATTTCACATAATCCAACAAATGATAACACTAAGTATAATCCTAGGAATGTAGGATGCATATCTATTGGGGTTGTAAATTCATGATATGTAAAATAGTATCCAAATAGATCTGACTCAACTACTACTCCCCCTTTAAAATTGAAGTACTTATAAAAATTAAGACATAGCAGATATACTCCACTTATTGTTGCTCCAATGATTAATCCCTTAAAACTACTACGCCTTAACTTAGGGAACATTTCAACGTCTAATAAACTTAAAAATACTGGTACTAAAAGATAACTCGAGTACCTCCCATAAAATTTTAACGCACCAATCCTGTCCTCTGTAAATAATAATCCTAAGGTTAATAAAAGAATTAAAAAACCTGTTGATTGAAACAATAATTGCTTTAAAGTAATGCCTAGTTTTAATTTATTCTCTCTTGCTTTAAATTTATAATAAACTATAGAAATAATAAAAGCAAATAGAGCCATATTTGCCAACTTGGTACTCAATGGCAAAGCAAAGCAAAATAAACTACTCGTAAAGAATACAATCTTCTTATCCATGTGATTTTTTGTAATACATTATTGCAAAGGTAAA
>JBOFGJ010000955.1:0-4465 GCA_051649065.1 Flavobacterium sp.
TCTATAGTTTTCACGATACTCAAGATGAAGCTAATCGCAATACTAATAAAATAAATGACGAAATCCTTTATGTGGATAAGTTTAATCCTACAACCGCACCATTGACTAGGTTTCTTAGAGTGCAATCTGTTGTAGATGCTACTAAAGTAACTATTAATCCATTTTTAATTAAAGTTAAGCCTGAACCTGCTACATTAGAAGATAGAGTGACTGGTCGTCCTGATCAGTATAAGTTTGCTGATTCTAATGGTAACGCTACATTTGTTTTGCTACAAGATAAGAACCAACTATACTATGGTAATTCTAATACAGAGCTTTTTAAAGTAGATGGTGTTAGTAAAACAAAGTTGACAGATGCTGAAATAGATAAGTTTACAACTAATAAGAATCAACTTATAGAAGCTAAGATAGTACTTGGTGGTGAAATAGCTACACGTCAATTTACACTATATGTAGAAAAGTTAAAAGTGAGTGGGGTGAATCCTATTCTAGAATCAATAGAAGTTAGAAGTGATAAAGATAATAGATATGGTAGCTATGACCTTAAGAAAGCTATACCTGCTTTATTAGCAGCTGGAGAAAATCCAGATTACTATACTATTACTTTTCATAAGACAAAAGCTGAAGCAGACGAAAAAGACGAAAATAAGAGAAATCCTATAGATATATCTAAACCTTATGAAGGAGCACATAACACTGATGTGACGGCTCGTATCTCTTATAAATTAGCAAAGTCTGCTAATCCTATAGTAACTACAAGTCAAAAAGTGATTTTTAAGGTTATAGATAAGCCACATATACCAGCACTTAAGAATGTTACATACTGTGATAGTAAGATAGCCTCTTATAGTTTGACTATAGATGGTCAAACTAAAGTGATAGCTGATGGACGTACTATAGCTACAGATGAAGAGATGGCTAAACCTGATTTTGATCCTAAAGGAAAGTTCTCTATTGGATATTTTAATTCAGAGGAAGATGCAATTGCTAATACAAATAAAATTGTAGGAGTAGAGATAACAGTGAAGTTAAATGAAGCACGTAAGATATGGACTCGTTTAACAAATTTAGAAGATAAGAATTTTAATACTTCATTTTTCTACGCCTCTTTAGGTTATGATACTTTAAATACTGTAAATGTAGCAGGCACAACGTTTCCTTACTGTCAGATAGAAACAAATGACGGAAAAGGATATACCGTTAACTTAAGAACTTTTCAAGATAGAATTACTGGAGTGAATTTCATAACACCTGCTAATCCAGGAGGTTCAAATACATCGGTAGCATATTATGAAAGCGAAGCTGATGCATTAAGTGATAAACGCATGCCAGAATCAAAGGTTACTGCGTATCCTATCAATATGGGAGAAAAGATTGTAGGTATTTTTGCTAGAGTTGTAATGGTAGAAGGGTTTAATTGCATGGCAGATAATTTTACAACATTTAATATCTCTTTAAGTACTAGATTAGTGATTGATTATTTTCCAAAAGAAACTAATCAACAATTATGTATTAATACAACAACAAATGAAGTAACTCCAGTAGTTCTTAGTGTTGAGAATAAAGATGCTAAAGGTAGAGCGATGGTTGTTACTTGGCAGAGAGAATATAAACGTGAAAATGGATTAATTTTCTTCGAAAACTTACCTGGAATTGGTAACGTTACTTCTATTGATATTAAAGAACCTGGTACCTATAGAGCAGTAGCTAACTTTGCTATTCCACCATACCCTGGTATAGAGGCATGTGGCGGAGAAAGTACTATGTGGACTGTTATCGCGCCGCCTACACTTTTAGTTGATGGAGTAGATGCTACAGGTATGGTTAATAGTATGGAGATAGATGAGAAGGGAGAAACTATGATTACACTTAATATGAAGGATGGTAATGATCATTTATATGAATATGCTTTGGATAATGGCGGGTTCCAATCGTCAAAAGAATTCTATAATGTATCTATTGGAGAACACGTAGCATATGCTAGAAATAAGACATCAGGTTGTTCAGCATCTGTGCCGTTCTCAGTATTCGGATATCCGAAGTATTTCACTCCTAATGGGGATGGGTATAATGACACATGGAATATACCAGGTCTAAAAGGGCACAATGAGGCTCGTATTTATATCTATGATCGTTCAGGTAGATTATTAAAACAGTTAAGTCCACATACAGAGGGGTGGGATGGAACATGGAATGGAAAGGCTATGCCGTCAACAGATTATTGGTTCACTGTAGAGTTTGTGAATGATTATAAAGCTCCAAATGAGAAAAACGGACAGAAGGTTAGTTATAAAGGACACTTTTCTTTAAAAAGATAATTAGGTTATGAATATAATAAAGAAGCGCTATTTAGCTATAGCATTATTGATTTCACAGATTGGTTTTGCGCAAGAAGGACTAACAGTAAATTCTGAATATTTAGCAGATAACTATTATCTTGTACACCCTGCTATGGCTGGGATTAAGAATAGTACGAATGTAAAGTTAACTACTAGACAGCAGTGGAGTGGAGTAGATGATGCACCACGCCTAATGACTTTAAATGCGAGTACTCGATTAACTGATCAGTCGGCTATTGGTATCATCGGGTTTAACGATAAGAATGGGTATCACTCACAGACGGGATTTAAGGCTACTTATGCTCACCATATCACGTTTAGTGAATCGCGTTATGATTTGAATCAACTATCTTTTGGTCTTAGTGCAGGTTTTGCACAGACTAAGTTAGATGAGACAGAGTTTGGTGGATTTGATCCGAATGTAGGAGGAGGTATTGAATTAAAAGATTCTTACTTCTCTGTAGATTTTGGAGCTGCTTACCACTACCAAAACTTCTTCTCTATGTTTACAGTGAAGAATGCTGTATCAAGTAAGAGTAAGATGTATAGTGATGCTGAAAGTAATAACTTTAGAAAGTATATTTTGGGAGGAGGGTATGCCTTTGGTAATATTCGCTATGGAACAGGGTGGATCTATGAACCTTCTGTAATGGCGCAATATACTGAAGAACGTGAAGACTTCGCTTTAGATATAAATATGAAAGTATATAGACAGTTTGAGTTTGGAAAAGTATGGGCAGGAGCTTCATTCCGTTCTAACTTTAATGGGACAGATTATTTTGTTGATGGAAAGTCAAAGTCACAAAAATATCAATATATCTCTCCAATGTTAGGAGGAAGCTATAAAGGAGTTAATTTCTCTTATGCTTATACGAAGTTAATGGGAGATATTACTTTCGGTGATGGAGGTTTTCATCAGTTCACAGTAGGGTTTAATATTTTTCCTAAACGCATAAGTTTAGAGTGTAACTGTCCTACGGCAAAAGATTAATGTAAGTAACATAATACATAAAAAATCCCGATATTTATCGGGATTTTTTATTTGTGTATATTATGATTATAAAAGAAATAAGAGGCAAGTCTCCTCAGATACCAGAGGACTGCTATGTGGCTGAGAATGCTACTATCGTTGGAGATGTTACATTTGGTGCAAATTGTAGTGTTTGGTTTAATGCTGTTATTAGAGGAGATGTAAACTCAATTACTATTGGTGATAAGGTGAATATTCAAGATGGCGCTATCGTACACTGTACCTATTTAAAGCATCCTACAGTGATTGGCAATAATGTGTCTATAGGTCACAATGCGATGGTGCATGGCTGTGTGATACATGATAATGTACTTGTAGGTATGGGGGCTATCGTGATGGATAATTGTGTAGTACACAGCAATACTATTATAGCAGCAGGAGCTGTAGTAACTCAGAATACAGTAGTAGAATCAGGTGCTATCTATGCGGGTATGCCTGCTAAGAAAGTAAAGGATATTAGTGCTTCTGACTTCGCAGGTGAAGTAGAGCGTATTGCTAATAACTATGTAATGTACTCTAGCTGGTATAAATAAATTAGGAATTGTCTGCCTTCAGTCTTGTGAACTAAGAGGATAAATTAATTCCAGATTTCGAAACTCGTAATATCTACTTGATGTAAAGTTTTTAGTTTTTTTAATTTTAATTGACTACATTGTAGTTAATTAACTAAAAGAAGACTATGAAAAGAGAATATTCTAAATTTGAAATTGTCTGTTATTTATTTTGTATACTAGCTGTAGGTACGTTCTTTTCTTACCATGTATCGTATGCGATAGGGAAATTTATCGCATTTAATTCATAGTAGAAAAATAGCATTCTATATTATAAAAATAAGAGGTCTAGCGCATATACTACACTAGACCTCTTATTGTAATTTATAATACTGAAATTACTATCCTAAGAATTCTTTGACGATATCAAAGAACATTTGTGGATTCTCTGCATGTAGCCAATGTCCTGCGTTAGGAATAGTTTTGATTATATAATTAGGGAAGTGCTCTTTGATAAGTACTTCATCTTTTTCTTGGATATATTTAGAATTACCACCTCTGATAAATAGGGTGTCACCGGTGTATTCTGCACCTTCTTCTACACC
>JBOFGJ010000956.1:0-1130 GCA_051649065.1 Flavobacterium sp.
CAACATTGTTATTAATGGTATGTCTCCAGAAAACTATATGTTAGATATCAGATCAACTGATAAGATAACTATTAAGCTTAAGGAGGATAAAATGAACGGATACCGTAAATATATGGCTAGTAAAGATTTATTACAATCAGCTGTAAAAGATTTAGGTATTGATTTAATGCCTTCTGGATTTGTACCAGAAGATGAGGAAGAACTTGAATTATTTATGTCTATTAAAGATAGGCCAAAAATAGAAATCGCAGAAGAGCTGCTTATAAATTGGATTTTAAATACAAACGACTTCTCACAAATCGATGCAGACTTAAGAGAAGATTTAGTCAATTGTGGTATAATGGTAACGAGGGTTTATATTGATAATAATGATGGGGTGAAACTTGATTATGTAGATCCAGTGAACTATGTACATTCAAATGTGAATAAGAATAATTTTGATGATAAATTTTATGAAGGAGTTGTCGAAACTATTACCGTTGGTGATTTAATAAGAGAAAGTGGATTAGGAATTGAGGAAGCAAGAAAAATTGCTAAGAGTTACAATTATATTTGGCAAGAAGGATTATCATCAGTACATAATTATGATAGGTTATTAGGACATAAAGTTGATGTGTTACGTTTTGCATGGAAAACAGTAAAGACGCTTAAATATAAACAGAAGATTAGAAAAGGAGAGGTTATTAAATTGTCAAAAAGAGAAGATGAATTTAAAGCTCCAAATCGAAGTGATATAGGTGAATTATCAAAATCATTTGATACATGGTTTGAGGGTAATTATGTAATAGGTTCTGAGTTCTTATATGGTTGGAAAGAGTGTGAAAACTTATATGATGATGTAATGAATAAAGCAATGAGCCCATTTTTAACTCATGCTTTAGACATCAGAAACAATACATTACACGCCTTTACTGATGAAATAGAAGTAATAGCAGATGGTATGCAAATGACAGCTCTAAAAATAAAGCATTTACTAAGCGAGCTTAAACCTGATGTTATTGAAATAAGTGTTGATATGCTTGCAGAGTTACCAACATTAGGAGGGACCAAGAGAGAAGCGTGGGAAGAAGCGTTAGACTTGTTTCAAGCAAAAGGTATTGCGTTAAGGAAGAGAATTAACCTAGGAGATG
>JBOFGJ010000957.1:0-11673 GCA_051649065.1 Flavobacterium sp.
TACCAACTTTTAAACTCATAACTATTTGTTTTTAAAGTATTGTTTCTCCACTTTTTTCATTGCCTTCGCTTTAGCTTCTTCTGAGATAGTCTCTCCATTAGCTAAATCGTTATGCCCGTATATTTTACGTGCACCAGCATAAGGAACTAAGTCTACTTCTTTCTCTTCTCCTGGCTCAAAACGAACAGCAGTACTAGCGATAATATTTAATCGTTTACCAAATGCTGCTGCACGGTCAAACTCCATCATCTTATTCACTTCAAAAAAGTGGTAATGTGAACCTACCTGTATAGGTCTATCCCCTTTGTTTACAACTGTAATAGTGGTAATCTCTCTACCTTCATTACAGATAATAGCTTCGTCTTTAATAAAATATTCTCCTGGAATCATCACTTACTATTTAAATTATCGAATAGGGTTATGTACTGTTACTAGCTTAGTTCCATCAGGGAAAGTCGCTTCTATTTGCACATCGTGAATCATCTCAGATATCCCTTCCATTACATCTTCACGTGTTAATAGCGTAGCTCCATACTGCATTAACTCTGCTACTGTTTTTCCATCTCGTGCCGCTTCTAAAAGCTCACTACTGATATAGGCTATCGACTCTGGGTAATTTAGTTTAACCCCTCTAGCCTTGCGCTTCTTGGCTAATTCACCAGCCAAATGCAAAAGCAACTTTTCCGTTTCTCTCGGTAATAAATGCATATATTTTCTATTAAAATTGAACAATAGATTAGTAACCCGACTTACCCTTAGTAGTCAGTTACCTCATTAATTAAATACGTTTGTACAATTAGACCACACATAATGTGGTACTTATAAAATAGATTAAACTAACCTATAAGGAATCTTTAGCGATTGATATAATAGATACTTCGCTCTATGCTGTTGTAAGTAAGCCGAAATATCCTCTACGCTAAAAGTGGGTGTAGTAAATCCTGAATTAAAAACACAAGTTATAAAAAAGTGTAAGGCATCTCCTAAATACACTGAATCAACAGTGTGATCCTTAGCATCTATAGAATTTATCAACTCTACTTCAACTTCAGTTTGGCAAAATACTTTACACGTATCTTTCTTACATACTTGTTTTGATATAAAAGTATTATCTGTAGAAGTATAACCCATCTTAGTCTCTGCTTTTGGAGTAGCAAAAACCGTCCCTAAATTAGATAGGAAAAAACATAAAACGATAAGTCGAAATAATGCTTTCATAGAAGAGTTAAACTTTGTTTTTAATTACCCTACAAAGATAACTTCTATCTCTTGTCACTAATAGCACAAATCTTGACTATACTACCATAAAATAGGTAATTGAGAACATAAATCGTTAATGTTATCTTTATGTTTTTATCTTTATAAGCATAAAACACACAACAATGAAAGAACACCATTATCAAGCTACTATAGAATGGACTGGCAACAAAGGAACAGGAACTGATAACTATAAAAATTATGAAAGAGATCACAATATCTCTATCGCTCTAAAACCTACTATACTAGGCTCTTCAGATCCTGCGTTTAGAGGAGACAAGACAAGGCATAATCCTGAAGACTTCTTTGTTTCTTCTCTATCTTCTTGTCATATGCTATGGTACTTACACTTCTGCTCTGTCAACAATATTATTGTAGTAGAATATACAGATATTGTAACTGGTTTAATGATAGAAGAAACTGATGGCAAAGGTAGATTTACAGAAGTAACTCTTAATCCTACAGTAGTTGTAACTAGCAAAGATATGGTCGAAAAAGCAAAAGAATTACACCATAAAGCCAATGAGTATTGCTTCATCGCTAACTCTGTTAACTTCCCTATTAAACACAATCCCACTGTGGTGGTAAGAAAATAAGTGAACAAGATATTAGTTAGTAGCCCTCACAATACTTCCCGAATACGAGCATATTCAGTGAGGTATTCCTGCTCAGAGAGCTTCTGTCAGCAGCAATACTGCAAACATACTGCTCGCTTTCCTCAAGCTAACACTCAGACAACAACTTCTCATATAATAGGTGCATAAAAAAACCTCAACAGAATGTATTTCTATTGAGGCTTTTTATTATTCTTTATAGAGTACTTTATTAGTAATCTCAATCCGTTTATAGATTCTTAAACCATAAATAGAATATAATAAACTAATCTTACTAACGCTTCTTTTTACTTAAACTCTTTGCAATTACTTTTCCTTTATCAGTTAAATAATATTTCTGATTACGACTAGTAGGCTTCTCTGGTATTGTTAAAGCTATATAACCTCTCTCAATCGCTGATTGTAAATAATTTCTTCTAAAGTTATCTCTATTTAATAATCCCAACTTTTCTTGTAGTTCTTCTCTACTGTGTGTATCAACAAAAGCTTTTAAAAGCTCTATAACTTGTGGACTATCTTGCATGTTTTCATGCACGTTATCTTGCATGGTATCTTGCACGTTATCTTGCATGGCGACTTGCAAGTCGCCATGCATGGTGACTTGCATGTTATCTTGCATGGTGTCTTGCACGTTATCTTGCATGTTTTCATGCATGGTGACTTGCACGTTATCTTGCATGGTGTCTTGCACGTTTTCTTGCATGTTATCTTGCACGTTATCCTGCATGTTTTCATGCATGGTGTCTTGCATGTTATCTTGCATGGCGACTTGCATGTTTTCATGTATGGTGACTTGCACGTTATCTTGCATGGTGTCTTGCACGTTATCTTGCATGGTGTCTTGCTCAGTAATTACAATTGGCTCTGCTGAAAGAAGTGTAATCTTCAAAAAGTTATCAGAGAATTGAAAGCACTCTTCACTATAAGCTTGTAATATTCTTGGAACTCCTGAGCCAAGTTGCTCTACTAAATCTAAGTCTTTAAAAATACGCATAACCTCTTTATTTCTAGGCACAGAGAATCCTTCAAAGAATTCTTCTTTAGATAACCCATCAGGTAATCCACCATAAGATGTAATCTCTAATCTGTCATCAAATATTTCAAACTTAGGAGCTATCTCTCGTGTATAATCATTGTGAACAAAAGCATTTAGAACAGCCTCTCTCAATGCAATTACATTCCATAAACGTCTCTCCTTTCTCTCTTTTGCAGTGATTTTAGCTAAAGTTCGGTTCTCTACATTTAACTTATCTAATACCTGATGAGTCGTTTTAATCAATGACTCATAGCCAAACTCATTACTTTCTTCTAGCTCTACTCTATCTAACCCTATATAACGTGCTACTTTTACAGAGATACTATTACTATCACTCATTAAATAAGCGACATAGTTATACTCTCCTTTATCAGTTAGAAGCTCTAGATTAGTAGCAAAATGCTCATTCAATGTCTTATTAATAAACTGGAAGTAAATATGTAGCTGTTGAAATTGCAACTGTTGTTTTGGGGATCTAATTTTACTAATAGAATTTCTAGTTCGTTTACTGTATAGTTCTTCTATCAGCTTAGTTGGCATAGGTTCTGATGCACTTCCTATGCGTATATAAGTTCCTTTCTCTGACATTCCAAACTTCTTTATATAATACGGTTTTTCATATCCTCCTGCTATAATAATTTTTATAACATCCTTTCCCTCTACACTTTCAACAACTAAGTCAAATAGCCCTAAACACGAAGGAAGTATATTAGTCTTTAGTCGATCTTTAATAATCAATTGCTCTTGGTCAAGGTTCTTTACTCCTATAGGGATACCTTTATTATTTATACCAATATAGATTACTCCTCCCTCATTAGCATTTAAGAATGCGACTACCTCTTTCTCTAAATCAGGTGTCAATTGTTGCTTAAACTCCAGGTGTTTATTTTCAGTCATAACTTTATTGTTGCTCACAACAACTAAAATACTGATTACCAAACCAACGAAGTGAATGAATTCAAAGAACATTATACTATTCCCTTCACTCAACAATGATTTATACCCTTCATTAACAATCAATTAAAAAACCTCAATAAACATTAAGCTTATTGAGGTTCTTTTATATTCTTTATAATCCGCTATCGCAGATATTTATCTAAAAATTATACCCTAAAGACACCATCACATTACGGGGTGCTCCTGCAAATACACGTGTGTAATCAAAACCTCCAAGGAAGTAATATTTATCGAAGATATTATTCACATTTACAGCTAGTTTAAACTTATCTAAATGGTAATACACCGCTGCATTAGCTGTCGTATAAGCTGGTAAATATCCCCACTGAGCATTACCTTGAGCATCCTTACCTACAGCATCATTTAGTCTGCGTTGATCTACATAATACATCCCTGCACCGAAACCAAGTCCCTTTAATGCTGTATCTGAGAACACATACTTTAACCAAATACTTGCAGAGTGCTTAGGTGCTCCTGATAATTGTTGTCCTTCTTCAGATGTAATAGCTGATTCTTTAACTTCGGTATCATTAAATGTATAATTAGCCATTACCTGAAACTCCTTCGTAAGTTGCCCTCTCATATCAAGTTCCACTCCTTGAGAGATAACTTTACCTGACTGTCTATAAACAGGTAACCCTGCCTCTGTCATCTGTCCTGTAGCGATTAGCATATCTCTTCTCTCTATTCTAAATAAAGACAAGTCCATTTGCAATTGATTATTAAAGAATCCTGTCTTTAATCCTGTTTCAACTTGGAAGCTCTTCTCTGATTTAAACGCACTATCCGCTCCATAGTCTTTATAGTTAGCTACAAAATTAGCTGCTACTGGTACATATCCTTGAGAATAACTAGCGAAGTAATTAATCTTATCATTGATAAGATACGTTAATCCAACTCTAGGTAACCACACGTTCTGAGTAGCAGTATAAGGTACTTTAGTATCTGTACTCTCAGACTTATAACTCTCGTTTCTCAAGCCGAATACCATCTTTAAGCGCTCCCCTACTGATACTTGATCTTGTATATATATTCCTGTGCTTTTATATGGACTCATAAATGGATACTGTGTATTTGATCTCCAGATATAATTAGTGATATCCGCTCCTTGATACACAGGATTATTCATATCGAAAGTCAATGCTACTGTTTATCAATTCTCTTTCTTGCTACGCGCCTCTCGTTGGTAACTATTCTTATCTCCTTTATACTGCGCATAATCAACTCCTACTACGATGTGGTGATCTATATTCTTACCATATTTATCCCATTTTAAGTACGATACAAAATTATCTGTGTATTCCTTACCATGACGATCAAAGAAACGCAAGTTAACCACGGTGTTCTCAGGTGGATTAGCAAAGGTATTTAATGTTCTGTGCTCGTTTAAGTCCTCCTCATAAATAGACTTCATATAGTTCACGTGTAGGTTCACATTATCTACGATGCGTTGTGTTAAACGTCCACTTAATGTTGTAGTCTTTGTCTTAAAATAATCTGATGGTTGACTAAGCGTAAAAGTACGTGGCAAGGCATATAAATCCCCTCCTTTAGTACTCATCCCTCTGTCTAAATATCCATTGAATTGGTCAAATACCAAGTCAACATCAATCGTCGTTCCCTCTATTGGTTTAAAGGTAAATGAGGGCGCAACTGCAAAGTTCTTGCGGTTATTAATATCTCTAAACGTCTTAGAGCTTTCATATCCTGCATTTAAGCGATAGAGTATTTTCTTATCCTTATCAAGAGGCCCTCCTACATCAACAGTCGTTCTCAACGTCTCAAAGCTACCTGCCGAAAAATTAACTATACCTTTGTGTTCCTCTAAAGGTTTCTTAGTAACCATATTAATCGTTCCTCCTGGTGCAATATCTCCAAATAGAGAAGCTCCTGGCCCCTTTAAGACTTCGATACTCTCAAAGTTAATAGTCATCGGAGAACGGTAATAACTCTCTCCAAAACCATAAGCAGAACGCATACCGTTGATTAGTCTAATCCCATTGTCATATCCACTTTTAAAACCGCGTATCACGAACTCATCATATACAGATGCTTGTGTTACACCTGCCAAATCAGGTATTACATCTGCTACTTGGAACGCTTGTTTATCTTCCATTAGCTCACTAGACACAATAGAGATAGACTGTGGCAAATCTTTTATCTTCCCTGTATACTTTCCTCCTAAAACAGTTGAATTAGTTAGATATGAATTATTTCGTCTAGCCGTTACTAATATCTCGTCTAACTGACTAGGGTCTTCTTCTAATTTAATTACAAAGCCTTCTTTATAATTAGCCTCTGTAAGTTCTATAGACTTTTGTTTATATCCTAACGCATTAATTTGTACTAACAAAGGGAACTGTACTACACCCTCTGTTGTAAACTCTCCTTTTACATCACTCTCTTCTACTTGATCATTACCTACCATCACAGTAGCATATGCCACAGGGGTATTCTTTTCTCCTAAGATACGCCCTGACACTTTCTGTGAAGTTTGGGCACTAGCAAGGTAAGGAAGCAATAGCGAAACAGCTATTATTCCTGACTTTTGTAAATATGTTTTCATCCGTAAATGTTTTTCTTTTTTAGTAATAGTGTGGTTAGTGATAGATAAGGAATCATTTAATTCCCTGTTCCCCCATTAACCCAGATTAACCAATCTATCCATGTGAAGTGTTGTAAAATCTCCATCTATAGAAGTCGTTATAAGCTTAAACCCCTGTTTCTGCCAATACTCAAACGCTCCTGTTAAGAAAGGATGTGTATGTAAGTATAGCATATCAATTCCCTTTTGTTGAGCTACTTCTAATAACGCATTGAATAATCTAGTAGCTAGCCCTGTTCGTCTATATGGGGGTTCGACGAATAGGCGGGCTACTTCTACTGTTTTTTTATCTTTATAATCTAAGTAGTCAAATCGATAATCGTAAGGCATCATACCTATTACTCCGATTATATTACCTGACGAATCTTTAGCTTGTAAGAATGTCCCTGTATCTGAAGTGATATAAGTCGTTGTAAATGCTGTTATATCCTGAGGAACTTTGGCTGGATCTAACATGGGAAATAACCCTATTCTAAACGCCTTGACATATTCTTTAATATGCTCCGCTTGGCTTTCGTCAACTTTGCTAATTTGTATATCTTCCATAAATAAACTTAGATTAAAGGCATAAACATCACCTTCCCTTGATTATCTATTCTATGTAATGGCAATTGATATGTTTTTTCTAAAAGCTGATGTAACTGTTCTCCTTCGATAAACTGTATATCAATCAACTGCTTATTTTGCATCAGATAAAAGCGATCACCATACATAAAAGCAAGATTAGGGTCATGCATTACACATAATACTGTTGTTCCCTCTTCTGCTAATTGTTTAATACATTTGAGCACTGCCACTTGATAATGCAAGTCCAAGTGATTCGTTGGTTCATCTAACATCAGCACCTCTGGCTTCTGTACTAATACTCTACACAGTAAGACTAGCTGACGCTCTCCTCCCGAAAGAGAAGTGTAAGGCTTGTCTATCAAATGCAATAACTGAAAGCGAGATAAAATAGCGCTTACCTCATTAAAGTCTTCGTCAGAAGGAGCAAACTTGGCGAAAGAAGCTCTTCCTGTCAAGATTACTTCCTTTACCGTAAAGGGAAAGGTCGTTTGGTGAAACTGATTTAAGAACCCTATTCGGATATGCTGTTCTTTGCCTAATTTAATGTTTCGGCGTTCTTGCCCATCAAAGCACACTTTGCCGTGATATTTCTTTTCTAAACCTGCTAGAATATTAAACATCGTAGACTTACCGCTGCCATTTCGACCAAGGATAATAGATAACTTTCCCTTCTCGAAGTTCGCATTAACGTTATCTAGTACAATCTCTTTGTCATAAGAGAATGACAATTCACTTATCTCAATCATCTGTCTTATGCGTTCCAACTGGTTAAACTCTTCTTCATCAAATAAATAAATATCGGTGCTCCTATAATCATCGTAAATACTCCCACAGGTATCTCAAAAGGCATCACTGCTCTAGAGAAATCATCTATCACTAATAAGAAAGAACCTCCTATACTGATATTAGCCCATACTCCAATATTGTTATTAGGGCCAAATACCATTCTACTCATATGAGGTACGATTAATCCGAATAAGCTAATCACTCCTACTGCTGCTACTGAAGAAGCTGTAATCATCGTCGCAATGCAAATAAGGGCTAACTTTAGATACTTAGGGTTTACTCCTACAGCTAAAGCTTCATTATCTCCTAATGCCAATAAGTTTAACTTCCAACGCAAGAGGATGATAACAGCTAGACCTACTACAATAGGTACAAAGGCTGTCTGTACTTTAGCCCAAGAGGCGGTGTGTAAATTCCCCATCGTCCACTGTACTATCGCTTGCAGCTTATAGGGATCACTCATATATTGCAACAAAGTCAACAAGGCTGTAAATACCCCTGACACAATAATCCCCGATAAGACCATACTCACGATAGAAGTACGACTACCTGCATAGGATACTGTGTAAGTCAAGGCTACTGCACATATCCCAAAAGCAAAAGCAGATAGATTAATAGAGATAAAAGGGAATAACATTGCTAAAGCAGCTCCGAAGGCAGCTCCTGAAGAAATACCAAGTGTAAACGGATCTACGATAGGGTTGCGAAAGATAGCTTGTAGCACTCCTCCTGATACCGCTAATGAAGCTCCCACCATAAAGGTTAAGATAATACGAGGCAGACGCACTTTCCACAGAATAGTCTCCATAGAATCTGTCGTAATACCACTATGACTAATCGCCTTAGTGATATAAGCTACTAATTCGCTTGGAGATAGATTACCTGTCGTCCCGAGCATCAGTGAACCTATTAATAACAAGATAGGTCCTATCCATAATAACGCAACCTTTATGCTGTATCTCATCTATTTAGCTTACTTCTATTTCTTTGTATTATACAATATATTCATTGCTTCATCTAAGTCTGCTTTTAAAGCATCCTCTGTATAAGTAGGATAACTCCATTGACGCACTTGCTTAGCGAATAATAAGAACTTCACCGTATGAGGATCATATAAGAATGAAGGAGACATCACCTTAACTTGCTTTTTCTCTACTGCAGGTAGATTAGCTAACTCGCTTAATCCATACACATCACTCGCACTTGAGTTCCAAAGCAGGATAATATCAGGATTCCACTTGTACAGCATCTCAGCTCCTATATTAGGCGCTTGCATCTCTAGTGGGCAGGCATTTACTGCTCCTGATAAGGTGATAGCCATATCCATCAGTGTTCCCTTACCCGAAGTAGAAAGCACACGACCTTTAGACCAAGCGTAATATACTTTCTTTGGACTCTCTACTTTCGTTGCTTCCATTTCAGCGACTTCTTTTTCGATATAGGTAGTGATGGTAGTAGCACGCTCAGCTTTACCTAGTAGTGTTCCTATTCCCTTTAATTCACTGATAATCCCTTTCTGATCTTCACTCGCTATAGTAAATACAGCGATACCCAAGTCTTCTAACTGAGCTACCGCTTCTGTATCTTGGTCAAACGTGATTACCAAATCAGGTTGTAAACCTATAATAGCTTCCACATTAGACATCCCACCGCCGAAAGTAGGTGTTGCTATTTCTTTCTTTGCCATACGACTATCTAAAGTAGATAAGAAAGCAAACGTATCTTCATTCAAGTAAATCTGTTGTGGGATACCCACTAAAGTCTGTTGTGCATCTAACATAAACACGTCATCTACTAATGCTTCGTATAATGCCACTACCCTAGTAGCAGGCTTAGCTAAACGAACTTCTTTACCTCGGCTGTCTATAGCTACAAGTTCTGTAGATGCTGGTTCTGTAGATTGAGTTGATGCTGTACGCTGTTTACAAGATTGTAATAATACAAATGCAAACATTACAGTTATTAAATATCTTAATTTCATAAAGTTGTTATTGTGATTGATAGTTCCCCGTTCCCTGTTCTCAGTTCCCAGTTCCCCATTATTTCTTTTTTAGAAGATTCTGAGTAAACAACTGTTTCTTTTCTAAAGCGATAGCCTCTCCGAACTTACCTAACAATTGTTCATAGAGATTTCCATCATAAGGAACTAAGAAAGTATTATTTCCCTCTATAAATACAGGCAAATGTCTATTGCCGATATAAAAAGAGAAATCCGCAATATCTTCTCCCTTATCTGTAGTAAACTGTATTGTCAAAGTAGGTTTTATCACTAACTGAGCGATTAGGTTACCCTGACTATATAATTTATCACCCTGTTGCCAGTCCCTATTATCTTCTTTTAGTAAATGAAGTTCAACCCCTGAGGTAGTCTTTCGATGAAACAAGTGCTTCTGTGTTTCGAACCATTCGATTTCGAATGTATCTACTCCTTCTGTGACCACATCTTGAAGTTGAACATCATCTATGTAAATTGTTTGTTGCATCATGCGTTTATTCCGCTAGTTTAGCTTTCTTTGCTTTTACGCGTTCTTTTAGCCATTCGCACCACTGATCTATTCCATCTCCATTAGTTGTGCTAATAGGAAGTACTTCTATATTTGGGTTAACCTCTCTAGCATCTTTAGTTACATTCTCTACTGTGAACGGCACATAAGGCAATAAGTCTATTTTAGACACTAACATCAACTCACTAGTCAAGAACATACGTGGATACTTCTTAGGCTTGTCATCTCCTTCCGTAGTCGCTAATAACGTTACTCTATAATCTTCCCCTAAGTCAAAAGCTGATGGGCATAATAAGTTTCCTACATTCTCTATAAATAACACATCAGTACCTTCTAAGTCAATGTGATCTAAAGCTTGTAAGATCATCTGTGCTTCGATATGGCACATTCCACCAGTTACAATCTGAAGAGCATTTAACCCTACTTCCTTCATACGCACAGCATCTCTATCCGTCTCAGGATCTCCTACTAATACAGATATATTCAATTCACTAGATAGGCGTTTACCCGTTTCTTGCATTAAAGTTGTCTTACCAGATCCAGGAGAAGAACAAACATTAATAACACATACATTCTTTAAACGCTCTCTAATAGCGTTAGCTACGAAGTCATTTGCTTTTAATAAGTGAAGTGTGGTGTTATCACATTGTAGTGAACCTACACGATTTCCAAGACTTTTAGGATTTGATGACATAAATATTGTTTTATTACGATTGTTTAAATATTACTTTTGATATATATAGTTCGTTACCCTGTACTATATCTGCTGATGGGGTTCCACAAGGGCAGACAAAACGGTGGTACTCCACTTTAAAATCTTTATCACAACTGTGACAGTGTGCTATGATATTATTGACCACTACCTCTAGTTCCATTTCTCTATACACTAGATTATCGGCGATAAATGCATCAAAAGCATTCTGTATCAACACAGGCTGTACATTAGATAACAACCCTGCTGTAACCTGTATTTTCTGAATATCTTCTACTTTAGCTTCGTAGTGCTCCTCTAGGGTAGAAAAGATATCTTTCACGATTGACAATTCATGCATCGCTTGATCTTTTTTAAATTCTATAAAATAAATTCTACTTTCTTAGACCTTCTTTATCTGCCTACAACGTGAAGTGATTAGTTGCAGTCAAACTTCTTAATTCATTAGTGTGGATTCTCACTGAGGAAGTCAGTACTATTCTTATCGGTTCGAATAGACACTAATTACACTTTTCTTTACTAAATGCTTTAAAGTGGCACTCTCAATAAAAGTGATTATTAACAACAGCAAACAAGCTATACACTAGCTATATCTTCATTATCAACGGAACAAATATAGAAACAGTTCCGCCACT
>JBOFGJ010000958.1:0-1396 GCA_051649065.1 Flavobacterium sp.
TGGTCAAAAGAAAGAGATCGAAGAGAGGTACGATATTTCTATAGCAGAGACTACTGCTGATGTATCAGAGGAGTCAACTGATACAGAGACTTGGAAGAAATCTTCTATTGATGAGAATGCGATGCGTATACAAGTTGGTGATGAAGACTTCTTACCTCTAGAGGATGCGCAGGTAGCCGTACAGGTAGATGGTAGCCGTGTACGCGTGTTGATAGACGCTTACTTCTATAACGATAAAGGCGACGGACTAGAGGGAACCTTTAAACTGAAATTGCCTGCTGATGCTGTACCTTACTATTTCGCTTTTGGTGAAGCAACTATACTTGACAGTGATCGAGGTAGAAGATCAGCCAAAGACATTGACTCAGCGACGTTATTTAATTATAACACAGACAATTTTGATCTGTCTTATGAGACACTACCTACTCGTAGAGATCAGCATAACACTCGTGAGGCAAAGATAGTAGAGAAGGAGACTGCCTCTGAGGCTTACTATGGTACTAGAGTCAGAAGGGTAGATCCTGCACTGATGGAGTGGTCAGGAGCAGATATGTTTAACTGCCGTATATACCCATTACAACAAGATAGACTTCACCACGTCGTAGTTGGTTACGATATTAGTATGGTAGAGGCTACTACTTTTCGTGAGTTTGGACTACAGTTGCCTGTGGTGAATAACCAAATGCGCGTTGACTTAGCACTTGCTAATGACAAGTTATACACAATCTCTGATCGTGATAAGGCGACCATAGTGCACAAGAATAATAAACAATATCTAACTTATCATAACCCTAGAGTTAAAGCTATAAATATTAAGCTTAATACCACAGAACCTATTGCTTTAGTACAGAAAGATAAGGAAGGAGAGTATATCGCAGGTACGATGCGTGTATCACTGCCTAAAGTAGAGAACACAGATATTGCTCCTGATGTAGTCTTTATGTTAGATACCTCTCTAAGTTCTAATCCACAGCTTTTCGGCATATGGGTTAACTTGATGACAGAGGTGTTAGAGAAGAATGAAGATGTGATAAAGCGTTTCTCAGTGCTTAATTTTAATATTGGAACTACGTGGTATAAAGAAGAATATACAACTAATACGAAAGCGAATAGAGCTGCGTTAAAAGCTTATCTTGACAACTTAGCACTTGAGGGAGCTACAGACTTAGGACGTGCTTTAAAAGAAGCTTCTACACCTCGATGGCTAGGGGCTAATTCTACTCCTAAGAATATCTTACTGCTAAGTGATGGTGATCTAAATTGGGGGAATGAGTCTAAGGATGCTCTACTGAGTAATATCAAATCAGGCGATCGTGTCTATACTTTTAAGACAGGGATAGCAGGAGCAAATAATGAGGTGTTAAATTACCTGAGTAATAAAACAGGCGGTAGTAAC
>JBOFGJ010000959.1:0-1092 GCA_051649065.1 Flavobacterium sp.
AGAAGGATTACCTCGAAAAACAGATTATATGCGTAAGGTGGTTCTCAATCAAGAAGGACATGTTGCTACGATGGATTATGATGTAAATAGCTTTAATCTAAAAACGCTAAAGTATGTCAAGAATACCTCTACTTTTCACTCTCCTAAAGGGTTAGATGTGATGAATAATGAAAGAGGAGATTTAGAAATAGGTTTAAATTTAGAAGTGATTTTACCTCCTAAAACAGAAAATATCCTTTTCTTAGAGTACGATGTACCTATCTATACGTATAACGAAAAGGAAAAAAACTTTATAATAGTGGGATATATAGGTGTTACTCTAATCAAAGAAGAAGAAGGGAAAGCATTCAAAGAATTAGATGAAGGTTCAAGAAAATTAACTAATTACGAAGGACGAGCAAGCAAAAAAGGAGATGATTTCTTTGGAGCATCTTTAACTGGAAAAGCAATTGACAAAGTGAGCAACCCTACTGATAAAGACAAAAAGGTAACCTATAAATTATATGGCTATGTGGAAAAAGGAAACTACAACAATATTGATCGAGAAGTTTATTTCGGCAATGGAGATGGTAAAATAGAATCTTTAGGAGTAGGCTTCTTTAATGTAGCAGTTTTCGAAAAGAATATATAATGTTGATAAATAAGAGAAATTGATAAAAAGGAGTCACTTTTAGTGATTCCTTTTTGTTTAGAGGATAGAATTGAAATACTGAATCTTCTGTTTTGTAAAGAGAGTAGAGTTATCTTGATCCATCATTGGAGATATTAGCTATTTATTAGGTAAAGATGGCATTATTATTAATTTAAAAACAGGAGCTACGGTTAATCCAGGTTTCTTCTTAAAAAACGGAAATTATGTTGGAGAAAATAATATGTCTAAGTCAGCAGCTTCTGGTCTTCAAGATGGAGGGGCTTTTGCATCAAGATTATCGGGGGCTACATCTTTTGTTCCTGGAGCTCAGTTGTTTAGCAAAGGTATAGCTATTGGTGGGACTGTATTATCAGGAACAGGTTTATTATGGGAATTAGGGAATGATTTCTATTATGGAAGAAGACTAACTCCTTTTAAAGCTGGTGTTAAATTATTTATGT
>JBOFGJ010000960.1:0-1860 GCA_051649065.1 Flavobacterium sp.
CAAACTAAAGTATATGTTTTAACAAAGCCTCTTGATTGTAGTCATGATCCTTTATTAATTTTTTATTTGCATCCATGTTTTTATTAGTAAGATAATAATTAATACATTAGCCATTTACAAACATTTGCAGTATGTTTTAATATATTTCTAACCTCAGCGTAATTGAAATGCTGTTTAGAAATATATTTACAACAAAAGCCCCTTAACTCGGGGCTTTTGTTTTTAGGATTATTTTTTTTCTACTAAATCTTGCAAAAGACTAGTTATACTAATAGTTGATATTCTATTTGTATATCCTAAAGCTATCGCTATAGCCTCTAATCCTGCTGGACTTGAATCATCAGTACTTACAACTAATCCATTTTCTAAAATTTGATTTCTTTCTATCTGAATTGCTAATTTTAATACCTCAAAGTCAGTTAACTGAGGATAATCAATCTTAAGCCCTTTTGCGATAGTATTATAACTATCAATTCTAGTTCTCATAATAAAATATTTTTAAAAATTATATTATACTAAACTCTAAATATTTATTGCATTAAAAAAGTATCTCCCTAAATAAAAGAGTTACTTCACCAAATTCTCATACTCCATTAAAGTTTCTTTATTAATAGCACTATTCTTTTTAAGCAACGCAATAATTAACCTTTCCTTTTCATCCATCTTAGTGGGATTAAGTAGAGCATCCCCGAACTTATCAGCCAGTAATACTGCGCGTTCCTTAGCTGTATTCGCATACTTAACCTCAAATACAAAAGCAGGAGTATTCTTATTTCTTAGTTGGTCCTTTACTCTATTCGCTATACGTTTAGCTTCAAATGGCTCAGTCTTAGATAGTGTATTAATCTCATCTGTCAATTGCTTCTCAGTTATCTTTCCTTCTTTCAGATCAGATACTAGTGTATTAAAATTAAGCTTCAACTTTAATCGATCAGTCTCAATCTTCTCTACTGCATCCTTTATCTTTTCCTTATTTCCTATACGGCGATTATACTCACTTGTTTCTTTTACTACACGATTAACAGAAGACTTTGCCATATCCTTAGCAAACTTTTGCATGATTACATCAGTATCCTTATCAGAGAACATCGCATCCATTCCTCCGTATATCATACCCACATAAGGCGAAGTACTTGGTGTAGTGATAATACTCTCTACAGCTGCCTTCATCCTAGCGGGTGACCAGCCAGAAGTTTCTCCTATCTTTTTATAGAAATCTTCTACACTCTTACTTCCAAATCCTTCTACAGCAACTGGCACCTTCCCTCTATCTGGAGATATATCTTGCTCCCTAAAAAAGTCATAACCCGTACTCATTGATAGAGCTGCTTTTAATAAAGGATTACGAGCTAAATTATCCGTTACAGCGAACTCTACAGGAGATATATTATTTTGTAATATCCAATTTAAATCTTCTATCATAGTTCCGCTTTCTTTATCTCCTACACTTTCTCGCATTACCTTTTGAAGTGTTCCTTCTACTAAAGTAAAGAAGGGAGTAAGTTGTTGTGCTTTTGCTATCCTATAATATTCAAACTCTCCATTTGCATTTCTATTTCCTGTAAAAATGATAAAGTAATTTGACCTATCATATTTACTTACACCTTTTAAAGCCTTATTGTATAACTCAGTAGATGATAGTTCCTTTTCATCTTCTCCACGTTCACTACTTCCAAGAAACATTAAACTCAACCCTATAGGAATTGGCGCAACAAATGCAACTGCTTGTGTTACTCTTAAAGTAGTTTCAATTGGTCTATCTCTAAAATTATCAAACATTACTCTAGTACCTTGCCCTGCTGCATTTAAATAAGGAATAAAAGCATCTAAGTCTTTTGTTACTGTACCTCCTTGATTAAA
>JBOFGJ010000961.1:0-1914 GCA_051649065.1 Flavobacterium sp.
GCTTCTAAGTCTTCTGATAATCCTGAACGCTCTAGATATTGGGTAACTACTTTTGATCCTGGTGCTAAACTAGTTTTTACCCAAGATTTGGTTCTAAGCCCTTTCTCTATTGCTTTTCGAGCTACTAGCCCTGCTCCTATCATTACCTCAGGGTTAGAAGTATTGGTACAACTTGTTATTGCAGCGATAACGATACTTCCATCACCTATAACATACTCTTTGTTTTTTTGTTTAATACGCACTGAACGCAAACTGTCTTTTACGACTTCTGCAGTAGGATGAGTAGATTTATTCTCTTCATATGAGAACTCTGTACCTGACCCTCCCTCAGATAGCCACGCGTGCTCTCTACGCTCTTTTGTATCAGTATAAGTACGATTATATTCTTCTTCTAATAATGCTGAGAAAGACTTCCCTAAGTCTTTAGCAAGTATTTTGTCTTGTGGTCGTTTAGGTCCAGAAACAGTAGGTTCTAAGGTATTCAAATCAAGTTCTACCACAGCAGTATAATCGATTACCTCCTTACCTGTTCTCCACAGCATATTATTCTTGCAATACTCCTCTACTAGCGCGATCTGTTCTTCACTTCTATTAGTCGTACGCATATAATCTAAAGTCCGATTATCAATAGGGAAATAGGTAACAGTACATCCGAACTCAGGTGACATATTAGAAATAGTGGCTCTATCTGTCACAGACAAATTATCTAGTCCTTCTCCGAATACTTCTACGAACTTACCTACAACACCTTGTTTTCTCAATATCTTCGTAATCGAAAGCACCATATCTGTTGCTGTAGCTCCCTGTGGAATCTTACCCGTAAGTCTAAGTCCTATTACTTCAGGGCAGGTAAAGTAGATCGGCTGACCTAGCATCGCTGCCTCAGCTTCTATTCCTCCTACTCCCCAGGCGATAACACCGATCCCATTCACCATAGGTGTATGAGAGTCTGTCCCTACTAACGTGTCTGGAAAAGCCCATCCATCGCGCTCGATTACGCCCTTCGCTAAATACTCTAAGTTGACCTGGTGACATATTCCCATACCTGGAGGAACAACAGTAAAGTTAGTTAGTTCTTGTTGTGCCCATTTTAGCAACTCATAACGCTCTGAGTTGCGCTCATATTCTTTCTCTACATTACTCTGATATGCATAATCTGTACCATAATAATCTACCTGTACAGAGTGGTCTATCACTAAATCTACAGGGATAGCAGGGTTTATCTTATTGCCATCTTTTCCTTGTCTGATAAATTCGTCACGAAGTGAAGCTATATCTACTACTGCTGGTACTCCTGTAAAGTCTTGCATCAGGACTCTCGCTGGCTTAAATGGTATATCCTTATCTGTGCCTTTAGGATCCCAATTTACCAAGGTATCGAGATGCTCATCTGTAATCACATATCCATCGTGGTTACGCAAGACGTTCTCTAAGAGAATACGGATAGAGAAAGGCAGTCTATCGATATTAGCACCTTTCTTTTGCAACTCTGTCAGGGATGCAAATTTGTACTTTGTCATAATTGTTAATTTTAGTTGTTAGTTGATTCACTTAAGGTACAAAAAATAGATGTATCACAGTTATATTTAACTATACTTTAAACCCAGATTAAGCGATAGACATATAATACAAAGCAAGATACGTCCAAAAAGAAAACATATTGTCAGTAATTGTCTATAACATAATACATTTTCTTAAAATACTAATTATTATCAATATTCTTAATTTTTATTGTTTTATCCTCAATATATACTTTCTATTAACAATGTTTATTGTAAATTTAATTTATTCTATTTTAAATATTCTATTTCTCTGAATTCAAAACAAAATTATTGTATATTTAGTAGCACTAAATCTCTATATAATGAAAGCAATTGACACTAATTTTGTAAATTTTGATATAATAGGTGATAT
>JBOFGJ010000962.1:0-3416 GCA_051649065.1 Flavobacterium sp.
CTCCTTTAGGATAGATAGCGTACTCATGAGTCTGTCCACCTGTCCATAAGGCAGGAACGACCTGTTCTTTTCTTATTATCTCAATATTCATCAATAAACTTTCTTATTTTATCTAAAGGTAGTCTTATAGTGGAAGAAAACGCACGTCTTTTTCGTATGTTTTATCTACTACTAATATAACACAAGGGTGTGTCGTGAAAGTCCTAACCTCTTCCTCTTCCTTGATGACATAATTCAATTCTAAAGCGTCACCATTCTCTACTAATTTAGCGATTTCGAATGTAGTATCTTTCTCTGATGGTTGACCTATTAATGCTAATACAAATGACTTTTTAAAATCAATCTCTGTTGGTTTACCATCTTTTCCCATCGTTGTAGCCATCCCAAAGAAACGATCAAAATGATCTTGAGAAGTAATACGCAGGCTCTCTACTTTCTCATTCTTAACTGTATTAAGCACATAGTATCCTTTAGCTACTTCATAAGGAACAGCTACACTTTTAGTCTCTTCCTTTGTCTCTATGGCATTCACTCCATCAACTTTCTCATTCTTTGCTGTATTGCAACTTCCAAATACAATTGCTAACATCGCTATAACCAATACGTTTTTTATCATAACATTATTTTTATATATAACTTATTAAAATTGATTTTATTGTAATTCTATTCAACCCAGATTAAAAACTCTTAATTATTATATCAATTTTAAACCTTCTTTATCAATACACTTTACTTAAATATGCAAATACACTCAATAATAACATAAAAAAACAAAGCTTTTATGACATTTATCGTCACTATTCAAAGATATCACTATATTTATCACAAACAAATGATATCTATTATCACAATTGATTAACTATGAAAAGAACAACTTTTTTTGCAGGAGCTATACTTGCTTCTACTTTCTCCTTTATGACGCTTACAGCGTGCAATAATGATGATAATAACAATAGCAACAACGCAAAAGAATATGTCTCTGAAAAGGACTATTCGATGACTAAACTAGATGAAGCTAGTTCTATAAAAATAATGACATATACTATGCCTTATCTAAATGGTAAGACACAGAATGCAACAGCCTTAATTATGTATCCTAAGACGCCTAAGCCTGCAGATGGTTATCGTATCGTAGTCTGGGCTCATGGTACAGTAGGCGTAGCAGATGCCTGTGCTCCTAGTCAGAATCCTTTAGGTGAAAATTTCAAAGTAGCTGCTCAAGCATTATTAGCACAAGGATACGTTATCATAGCTCCTGATTATGAAGGACTAGGTACACCTGGTATTCACCCTTATTTACATTTAGCTAGTGAAGCTAACTCAGCATTATATGCTGTAAAAGCTGTAAAAAGTCAGTTTAAAAATGATTTTAATGGAGCGTGGATGTCTGCAGGACAATCTCAAGGGGGGCAAGCATCGCTTGGTATAGCTGAGTTTGCTAATAATGATGCTTCTTTTAAAGGAGCAGTAGCAGGTGCTCCTGCTTCTAGTCTAGGTAAGATTATCTTAGAAGTAGCTCCTATAGCATTAGCTGGTCTTGAAACTCAAGAGATAAAAGTAAATCAACCTCTAGAACAGAGAAGTTCTATATCCTCTTATTCTACGTTACTAGCATATGCAGCACTAGCTGGCGTAGGTATTAAAGCAGAGAAGCCTTCTTACGATTATACTTCTATATTTGAAGAGAGAGCTAAGGAATTTGCTAAGCTGGCAGAAGGTAATAATGGGGATAATGGTGACTGTCTGGATGGTGTTCGCCAAGCTTTTATGGCTGACATTATACAGTTCATGAAAGAAGATCCTAAAAACAAAGTAATGCAATACCCTGGTCTTAACGCTGACAAATTTAAGAATGACCCTATTATTAAACAATTCTTACTAGATAGTCAGCCTGGTACTAAGAAAATAGACAAACCTGTATTAGTCATTCAAGGTAAAGCGGATACTAATGTACCTGCTGTTGTAACTTCAGCTATGGTAAAAGGACTACAGGATTTAGGTTCTCCTAATATAGAGATTATCCTAGTAGATGGTGCTGGACATACACAAGCTATTGTTTGGAAAAACAAAGAACTAGTAGAGTTTATCAATAAATATATGCCTGTTAAGTAAGCATCTATCTAACGATAACAATAAAAAAAGGTCACTAACGCTGTGTTAGTGACCTTTCTTTATATATTTAAATCAGTATATTAAGTCAGAAAATTCTTAATTAAAACTATATTTCATGTTGTAACACAAAGAATTTATTATAAGTCTCTTTTCTAGATTTTCTAGGATAGAATACTAGACCTACTGTACCATCAGATATTGGGCTAATACCAGATAGAACCAAATCATTATTATCAATAGACAATACTTCTTTAGTTAACAAGTTTTGGTATCCTTTCTTATTCTTGTTATAGAATAACTCTACTAACTCATCATCTTTAATCACTAACCATCCGTTACCAAACTCTGTAGTGAACTGTACTGCATTAGCATTATCGCTAACGCGTTGTGGTTGCCAAGTACCGAAGAACTCATCTCCTATATTAAACAAGTCGCCATACATCCCTTCTCCTTCTGCATCTATCTCTACGATACCTATCTCGCCATTCTCCTCACATAATAAGAATGACTTCTTATCAAAAGATAATGTCAATGCCTCATGTACAAATGGGAAATCAAACTCTAATAATCTTCTTCTGATCTCTTCTCCATTTACATCTATTTGGCGGTGTAACCATCCGTCCTCTACCTCAGTGATCAAGTGAATCTCTCCATTGCGTACACAGATTTTATTGTCTTTAGGAAATGGTATTGCTACTTTATTCTCCTTTACTAATACTCCATCTACATACTCTAATACACTCATCACATCACCTGCCTTATCACTCCAGATATCCACATTATAGAAAATACTGTGATTAGCTGTACATCCTACGAAACGCCCGTCTAAAGACTTACTTCCCTTAAATCCTTTTGTATTTTTATCCAATACTGCATAAGAAAACATCTCTTCTACCTCTTCATCAGTACTGACTAAAGAGACAAAATTCTCTTTACTAGGGCTTAAAAACAAAATAGGCAATACTCCTCTTGTCTCTTTCTCCTCCGTTGTATTTCCCTCTTTATCTATAGTAGTATATACTAATTCGTATGGACTAGTAGCACCCTCATTAGAGTTAACATAATTCGCGACTAACAATCCTTCTTTACTCCAACAGCTCCCTTTCACACTTAATGCATGAGGTACTTCTATTGTAGATATTAATCCAAAAGGTGTCTTTTCGTTCATAAGATTCTAATCATTTTTAATTCATCACAAAGGTAACAAAAACAATACAGACATCTGATGTCTATCACACAAAACTTGTTAGTCTACTATTTCAATCTATAAGATAGCTCAACCTACACATCATTGACAAATATCT
>JBOFGJ010000963.1:0-3862 GCA_051649065.1 Flavobacterium sp.
TAGAGAGTAAGAGCACTATGAATGCTGAAGTATTTATAAATGGCGATGAAGACTTTAATGAGAAATTACAAATGGCAGGAATACGCAATCCTGCTGCATTTCATAGTGAAGTAACTATTAATACTGAAATAACTACGGGAGACAGAATAGGTAATAAGGTAAGTTTTAAAAATACAATTCTAGATTTGGATTATGTATTAACAATTAATGATGTTAAGCAACCAATGGAATCTCAAATAAAGGGTTTGTTCTTGACTGGTAATTATGTGGATGGGAATACAACAGAAATACTAAATATTAAAAATGAAGACGGAACGGAGTTTGATAGTGAGACACAGGAACTTGTTAAGAACATGGTTTCTGAAATGATTAAAAAGATTGATTACCCTTTAAAACCACTTTTGATAGGTGATAGTTTTAAGCAAGAAGTAGAGAAGAAAATGCCTATAATGTCCTTTGGAGTTTTACAGATAAAAGCTACAAATGAATATGTATTAAAGTCTATTAACAATGACAAGGCTTATTTTGATATAGTAACTAGTGTTGACTCTGCAGAGGCAGAGAATGTAGAAGTTAGTTTTAAAGGAGGTGGAAAAGGAATAATGATCTATAACTCTAAGAATAGGATGGTTGAGGAAGGTAATAATAACTTTGAACTTGATTTGATCATAAAAACAGAACAATTTGAAATGACTTCAAAAACAAAAAGTACAAGTAGTTCTAAAGTTAAGAAGGTAAATTAAACCCAGAATCAGCGATAGACATATAAACGAAAAGTAATTATACAAAATAGCCCTGAATTTCTTCTAAAAGCATACTGTAGTGTGGTTTTAGAATAAAAGAAAGAGATATGAAGTAGAAATACTTTGCAGTATTTGGCTAATGCTTAATCTGGGTTAAAGATTATTTGATATTATAGAGAGTAAGGTTAATATCTCGAATTCAGTAGGTTTTATATTGTAATGCAGACTCATTATAATAATTGCTTATATTTTCTTTTGACAGCTTTCGATGATTTGAAGCAATCAATTAGATTTTTAAAGAGATCAGACTTCATACTTCCCCAAATAGTGAAGTCAGTGCCTTCGAATTGATATAGCTCCCTCATCAGTTGTATATCATATTCTTCTATTTGGTGTCCGTAGAAGTGAGTTTTAAAATCAAAACATTTACCACAATCTGTTACAATTTGATTGATATCTATCACAAAACAATTGAGATTAATAAGAGGTAATTCAACACAGCCATTAGCAATACTGTTTTGTGTAGGAATGGAGTCTTTACGAGTAGGTAATGAAGCTAGTATTGTCGTTCTTTTGTCGCTTTTCAAAACAATGAAATACTTAGCCTTAGCAGTATTTCCATTCTTAAAATAAAAAGGATCAAAGTAAACAATAGTACCTTCTATAAACATACAGGCTAATTTGATTCGATAAACTCAAGATAAAGTTCTTTCTTGCGAGAGTCGTGTGATACTAACTGTCCCATATCGATTATAAATTCTGTATTATTTATTGTTTCGCTTTCTAGCAAATCTAATACAGCATTCTCTATTGCGGTGTTATGCCAAGGGGCATTTTTTCTATGGGTATATGTGATGAGATCCTTAGCAGATAGCTTTCCAAATTTCTTTATAACCAAGTCCATTAATTCAATATCATTATCAGAAAACTCATCATCAGAGAAGGCAACAGTAGGTATAATATAATTTACCCCTTCACTATCGTTTTTTGCTATAAAGTTCTCCAGTAATTTGGGTTCAGATGATAAGTCAATAAACAACTCTTCTGATACAGGACCAAACTTCCAAACTTTATACTTTAAGTTTAAAAAAGGAATACCACTTTTGGCTATTGAAAGCTCATCAAGGATATATAATAATTTTAGAAGTTTTGTTTTTGATAGATGAGGTATTTGCTCACTTAGGTATACAACAGTGTTACCAATTTTTTCTAATTGATTATGTGTATATGTTATATAAGGCATTCTGTTCATATCTTGCACAAAGATAAATAATTACGGTTGAAATACAATGATAAAATAGGCCTAATTATCGCTACGCAATAGTCTCCCGACTTTGCGTAATAATATTATCCCATATAACAAAAACACCAAATTATATAAGTACTATACCATTTAGTTCAAGTATTTTTGCCTTATCAAAATAACAAAATACAATGAACACTTCGCATAAACCGAGTATATACCATTATTTACTAGCTTTCGTATTTATCCTTTTGATGGTGATGGGAGCTGCTTTTTTTGAAGATCCAGAGATAGTACTACCAGAGGTAGCAGCATTAACAGTAGGACTTTGGATATTCCAAGAGAAGGCTTGGTTAAGACAACCTGATAAGATATTTATCTTACCTTCAATAACTGCTCTTATGGGCTTTGGATTAAATATGTTAGCACTTCCTTATATCGTTAAGATAGTGGTTATTTTAGTCTTGATGCTTTTAGTGATGAGAGTAGTGAACTACAGTTTACCACCAGCATTAGCTACAGGATTTCTACCGATAGTGACTAATGCACACGCATGGTCTTTTATCTATGCTATTTTAGTGACTACCTTTGTATTAATGATTGTGGTATATGTATTAAAGCTAAATAAAGGAATAGACCCCAAAGGCAAGATTAACACAAAGATGATGTATCCTTATGTTCTTATAAGTTTTATTTGGATAGTGATTGCCTATTACACAGGTAACGAGCAGATGGCAGTCATTCCACCTATCGCTGTAGTACTATACGAATCATTAAATATGAAAATGTATTCTCTTAAGATCGCTGTAAAGCAAGTCGCTATTCTAACACTTGCCATAAGCATCGGTGTGATACTATATCAGTTTATTGAGCATTGGCTAGTCCTAGCCTCATTATTTATGGTATTGATGTATGGACTATCACAGTTGTTTAAGATGCGTATACCAGCAGTATATGCCTTCCCATTCTTAGTCTATGTATTCCCTGCAGAGAAAGTACTTAATCTTCCTATTGCTACATTTGTTGTTGCTACTTTTTCTTTCGGAGCAGTCTATGTGTATAGAGTTTATGTGTTGCCTAGATTAGTTACACAAAGCAAGGTTAATGGATGATAGTTCACAGTTAACTGTGAACAGCGTAAAGTCTAAAAGATTATTATCACTTATGAAGTGATAATTGAAATGGTTGTTTATGTATAATATATTATTCATATTGAATATTTTTGGTCTATTTGAATAATATAATATTCAATATATGTTTGATGTACTTACTATAAAAGAGGTTAAGAACACTATCGGAGGATGGTGTAAACAACTGCGTAAAGAGTCTAATATGTCACAGCAGGAACTAGCCAATGAGCTAGCGATGTCACGTATTACGATATTAAATCTAGAGAATGGAGATAACTGTACCTTAGATACACTTTTAAAAGTATTACAGTATTATGATCAGATGCAGGGACTATATCAATTCATCAATCAAAAAGCAGAAATAACAGACTCATTGTATTAATTATGGCAAAGAATCAGATTATTAGTGTAAACATCATAGTAATGTCTGAATTAGGTTTTATAAGATTTAAAGATTATTGCCAATAGATTTAGTTTTACTAGCATAATATTATCACCCCAAACTATGTCATCTCGACGATAGGAGAGACCCCACTCGTAACTCCACGCAGTACCAAAGTCCATATCACACAATAGTTAACAGTTTTAAACTTGCGTTTAAAAGATTATTGTTCTTATGAAGTGATAAATGTAGAGACGCAACACTTTGCGTCTAATCGCAATAGTCTCCCGACTTTGCGTCATTAAGATAAAGGACCACTCACTATTATAATCTAATTAACAGATGTTTATACGATTAATAAACT
>JBOFGJ010000964.1:0-6260 GCA_051649065.1 Flavobacterium sp.
GGTATAAGTAGGTTTTGTATGAGTTTTTTCATAATTTTAATATTGTTTTGTTTAGCAACAAACCTCGTGTTTGTTGCTTTTTTTGATTGTAGGTACAAATCAAAGATTTGCTTTAATGGTTAAGTGTACTGCTTTTTTAGTTGATCTATATAGCTAATTAAATCAATCTATATTCTATACATTGTAACTCGCGATTATACAATGATAAGAGGACTATTAAATACTAGAAAATAAAAGACGAAGTATCAATTTTATTTTATTACTTGATTATTTGCTAATAACTTACAAAGCAAAATTCAAGATTATAAATCATATAAATGAGATAAAAAAAGGCATTATTAGGAAAGAAAAAGGTAAAATTGAGGCAAAAAAAGGTAAAACGGTTATTTAGGGGTATCGGTTTGATTTGTTGTATATTCCAGTAAAAGCGAGTCTTCCCTACAATATACCTAAATGTCAGCTATTTATTAATAAACAAACTATACTGGCGCACCTTGTCGAAATAAGTGATGTACTTTAATGGAATCGTGGGGCAGTTTAGAGTGGAAAATCTAATTTGTGGTAGTCTTTTAACTCATACTATTATACTGCCTATAATATAGGCGTACTACTTGCTTATTGCAGTATAGCATTACAGTTGAAGCTTACACTCTAAAAAATAGCCCTACCCTATACTCTTCTTCTCTACAGCATGATTCTTTCCTCTATGGCATAGCCTTATCCCAATACCAATTTATTCTTTTTGAAGTGATTTATACTCAAGGGGAGTATAGCCTTGATTCTTGGTAAAGGCTCTTAGAAAAGTTCTATAATTATCATAACCACACTTAAAAGCAATCTCCGTCACAGAAAGACTAGTAAACATAAGTAAGAATACCGCCTCTAATAGTCTATCTTGAATATGATAATCATAAAAAGTAGTCCCTATGTACTTTTTAAAATTCTGTTGAAAAGCTTTGGTTTGAAATTGTAAACTATGAATATATTGCTTTATTGATAGATCTGCATTCTCAAGCCTTCTTTGATCCAAATAACCTTGGTAGTAATTCTTGTACATCAGACGCTGGTCATTCCAAACCACTATATTATCAACCTTATTTGCTTTGGTTATAAATTCTTGTGCCCAAATATAAAATGTTTGATTTTGTTTGTCCTTATTTAAAACAATGCCACAAAACAATACACTTAGATTATCAATATCAACAATGAAGCTTACAACTTGTTTTGAAGGTATTTTAGTTTGTTTATACTTAGTTTGTAAATTAGATATTAGTAAAGAGTTTTTTAATTTTAAAACACTATCTAAATGGGTTGATGAATGAGTTTTCCACAACTTCTTATTTTGAGTAATAATCACAAAATCCCGATTACTAGCACAATTATAAATTCCTTTTTTAAGTCCAAAGAAATTTTTACTACAACAAAAATACAACAGCTTATCAATCATTCCAGCACCTTGAACAAGAATTATCTGTTCTAACTGACCGTTGATACTACCACTAAGCTCTACTATGAACTTAGTTAAAAACTGCTCTACAACAGTTTTAAAATCTTTGAGTAAATCTAATCTCATCACTCATATTAATTAAGCTAAAGAATAGAATCTTGGGAGACTTTTCTTATAATGTTATACAAAAATATTTTTAATTCATTTACAAAACATCACAAATTAAGCTTTATTATAACAATAATCGCACTAAGTGAATAATTTAACATTTACTAATCTAAAAACCAGTCATCTATATCAATTAAAAATAAAGTAAGGTTTAAGAAAAAGATAACGTGTTTTTTCGATAGAAAAACAACACCTCTATTTCATGACTATCCATAATAAATGGATCCTTAAGATAAAGCAAAAAAGAGGCTGTTAGAAAAATAAAGACAGCCTCTTAGACTTTCTACAAAAATTATTCTTGCGTCTAAATGCTCTATATCTTAGGTCCTTTTGACTTTTGAGACTGCTCACTTTGTTTTTCTGCTTGTGATTGAACATTCGATTGTTCTACTTTATCAGGACTTCTAAAATAAAATTTAACCTCATTAAATTCTTTTTTAAATCTAACAAAGCCCTCATATGCATTGCCTTTTTTATCAATTATATCCTTTACTAGAACAAGTTTTCCTGCCAACAAATCTGCTTGCTGTTTCTGATCAAGCTCTTTACCTCTAAAGGTTTTAAAGTCATCGGATAGTTGTGAGTAACTTTGTTTTTGATTCTGGGTCTGGCCTTGATTTTGACTTTGTTTATTGGTATTGTCAAACAAAAACTCAATATGTCCTTTAGCAGCATTATACTGAATCTCGGCGTTAAACAAACTACCTTTGGCTGAAGTCATTCCTTCTACTAAAAGTGGTTTACCATCTTTTAAAGTTTGGAGCTGTTCTTCACTTAATACAATTCCTTTTATTTCTTGTGGTAGTTGCATCTTCTCAACTCTAGTTACAATAAGGTTATTGGTTAGTCTATCCACACTCACAACCGATGGAATCTTCTCTTTAGTAGTTGGATGAGTAAGCTCCACTACCCTACCCATATTACCTGTTTTTAAAAGGTTGTGCTTGTCTTCTTTAGAAAAGTCGTGACCATATAGCGGTACGTTAAGATTAGGATATTTCTTTACCCCTTCAAGAGCCATAACTACCTTACCATGTTCGCTTTTTTCAAGGGATAATCTTGCATCAAGGGAGAACACAGCAGATCCTAAATCTAAATTTATAGCCACTAAGTCTTTTGTTTTATAGCCCTTTAAAAGCGAATTTAACAAATCCATTTCTTGCAGTTTTTCTTTTGAAAGCCCAAGTCTTGATAAAGAATCCCAATCAATGTCCTTTATGTCAAATTTGTAAGCCTTATATTGCTCCTGTTCTTTTACGGGTTCAGCTACCTTGTTTTCTTTTGAAAGTTCTCCTTGTCTTTCTGTGTTTTTTGTACTCATAATACATAGTTTTAAATGATTAAAAATTAAAACTATAGTAAAGAGCCCTTGTAAGTGTAATAATGTAACTACAAGGTTGACTTTGGCCTTTAGTTACTACTTGTGAGTATAGCACCCTAAACTGAACTTGCTTATTTTCAAAGAAAGATTACTAAAATCAAAAAAGGTTTAGAGATTCAATACTCTTTTTGACTTAGTTTCACTTACAGTCTAGAGACATAAACACTTTAAAGTACTAAAAATCACACTCTTAGAACACTTTAACACTCTAGAGTACTTTAAATCACTAATTTAATAAGCCAAATAATAATGTCTTCCCACAATAATTTAATAAGCCAAATAATAATGTCTTCCCACAATAATTTAATAAGCCAAATAATAATGTCTTCCCACAATAATTTATTAAGTAAATAATTAACCTTTAAAAAACAAATAAATTATGACAAAACTCAATTACGCCGCAACTCACAATTGTATCTTACAAGAAGAACGAAAGCTTACTCTGCAGCCTGATTTAATTATCGAAGAAGCCAAACACATGACTAACTACTTAAGTAATATCTTATTTACACTTAAAAATGTTATACTTAAAGACGGCTTTAGTTCAATTGAAGAAGAAATATATTTTTTCAAACACATAAAACCACAAATACTAGCCAAAGTAATCTATTACAATAAAATATATCGTATTGAGACCAGCTCTCCCACTTATCCAAATGTGCTATTAGAGAACTACTATCAAAAGAAAATAGATGAACTTATGACAGAGTTCAAAATCCACGCGAACAAAACAGATTTCTATAGATACTATAAAAGTGATAGAACTGATAGGGACTTGCAGTACTTTACACTAGGTAACATTAACTATCTAAATGGTATTAATAGTTTTATTTTTGAAATAGACCCTCAATTTTCTACCTACTATGACTACAAAATAGCCAGAATACTTTCATCTGAGATGCTCTATAACTACTTCCTAGTTAGATTATGTGATATACAAAACATAACTAACTGTAAAACAAACAACATGGCTTTAGATAACACATTACAATGGTCAGAATCCCAAAATGCTTTAATAGAGCTTATCTATGCTTTATATGCAAGTAAAGCCATTAATAATGGCAACCTAGAAATACGTAAAATAGCAGTTCTATTTCAAGGTCTCTTTGGTATTAATCTTATAGATATACACCACGCTTTTCACAGGATGAAAACAAGAGCTAAATCAAGAACAAGTTATCTTGATAAACTTAAAGTAAACCTAGAAAAGTACATGGATAAAGAATAACAATAAAAGGCTGTCTCATTGCAAAATAAGGCAGCCTTCTTTGTTAAACTTTTAAAAAAATATTGTTTTTGAATATTTCTAAGATATAAAAATCCCAGAGAATAGGTAAAGTTTATTTTGAAAAAATCATGTAAATCTAAAACAGCTCTAGTAATATATTACCCGTTAACACATGACCAAATGGTAGTTTTTAAATTGATTGTAAGAAAGCTACTCTTTAAAAAAACAAAAATTTACTTCACACCTGACACTACTACATAGATAGATGCACCTACACTCGTGTTATTTTTAACGTTAACCCTTATATAAGCTTCTCCATTCTGAATACCCGTTACAATTCCTTTTTCATCTATACTTACTGTATCTGGAGAATATGTAGTCCAAATAAGATCCTCTTTCTTTAAATTCATAAAACCAAGGACTTTGGTAAGATCGGTTGTTGATTCTTTATGCATATCTATTTCTACTTGTCCATGAGTAAAAAATAGTTTCATATCCTTTACGATAACCTTTAAGTTTGCTTTTTTATTTGTTCCTTTAACTTTAGCTGTTATCGTAGTTTCGCCATAGTCCAAAGGCTTCAAGCTTATTTCAAAAACATCAATAGTATTGATTACCTTTTTATTACTACTACTCCACTCTATATCAATAACATCCGTTTGATCATTTATCTTTAACTCTTTTAGCAAAGAAAGACTATCATCCAATAATAAAACCCGTTCACTACTGCTAAACTCCAAGGCTGGTTTTTGTCCCTCTAGATTCGTATTATCATCAGAAGAACAATTAAAAAACAGAAACGAAATAAATAATAATAGTGTGTACTTTGATGTCATCATATATAAATTAGGTGCAGATACAAATCTATAAAATAAAAACACATCACGCCCTGTCAGCACACAATACATCTCCCTTCCTTAGAGGTGTGCCTGAAAAGCGGGGTGGTCTAACCACAAAATATGTCTACAATACACATCTATAAACGTTATGAAAACATCCTAGGATGTTTTATTTGGATGTATGTGATACATCCCTACGATTGTGGTTACTGTGTGGATAAATAGGATGTGATTCTTCCTGTCGTCAGAATGACATAGCACACGGATATGGTTTGTGGACATCCACAATCGACATCACGCTCGCGCAGAAGGCAATCTGTGTAATCACAACATCATGCCATCAACTCGGAGTTACATATACTCTTTTTTTCTCAGTTACTCCACCAAAAGACAGTGTATACTCTATATAAGCACTTCTGACACGGTCAAACTTAATCTTATAGACTTTATCTAATGCGTAAGTAGTCCTATCAGCATATAATACTCGCCCATTACCATCATAGAGGGTAAAGTCACTGACTCTAATATCGTTATTAAAATACCTCCAGATATTAATCTGTCCATCACCAGAGTATGATCCGTTTGTGGTAGTGCTAACCATTACATTTACGTCAGTATAGATATACTCAGAGAAGTTGCGCACATCTATTTTCATAATGAGTTTAACATTCGGATTCGTTTTACTTCGGATCGTTAGATTTGCTATTCCACGTTTACCTGGGTAAGTTGTGATCACTCCCTCCCTATCCACCGTGATAATAGGATTATCTACGATAAACTCTACTTCGTCTAACGTCTCTCCTAATGGCATTAATTTTAAATACAAGGAAGGTTTGTTTCCTTCATAAACCTTTAGTTCATTTCCCAGCGGAGCAGTAATAGCTAAAATACCTTTCGAAACAACTCTAATCTTTAGGTATGTCTTTTCGCCATTTGGCAAAGTTACTGTCAAATCTCCTTCTGCCAATTGATCACTGTATAACACTCCTGGTGATACAACCATAATAGGGCTATAGTTATCTATCTCCCATTTAATACCTGCTGTACTAGCTCCCTCGGGAATGACTTTAAAGGGAATCTCTACATTAGACATCGCATACATCTCAATTATTTTTGCAGGAAAAATAATATGCTCTATCTCGTTCTTTTTGACTGTAATCTTGATTTCATCTTTCGGGGTACCACTTTTAGTCTGAA
>JBOFGJ010000965.1:0-1652 GCA_051649065.1 Flavobacterium sp.
TTACTTCGGTACACTGTTGATTGTCACGCTAATCTATATGATCTTTTTAAGAAAAAATGCACAATTAGCATAAAAACAGTCTTAGAAAATACAAATTGTTTATATTTGCCTCGGTTCAAATATATAAATTGGATTTACACATGAAATTATTAGAAGGTAAAATCGCTATTATCACTGGTGCTACTAGAGGAATCGGTAGAGGAGTAGCTTTAGCATTTGCTCAACAAGGGGCAAGTGTTGCATTCACATATAGTTCTTCTGCACAAGCGGCTATAGAATTAGAACAAGAATTAGCAGCTTTAGGTGTTAAAGCAAAAGGATATCAATCAAATGCAGCTGAATATGCAGCAGCAGAACAATTGGTAGAAGAGATTTTAAAAGAATTCGGAAACATTGATATTTTAGTAAATAACGCTGGTATTACGAAAGACAACTTATTAATGAGAATGTCTGAAGCTGATTTTGATGCAGTAATCGAAGTAAACCTTAAGTCTGTATTTAATATGACTAAAGCTGTTCAACGCACAATGCTTAAGAACAGAAAAGGGTCTATTATCAATATGAGTTCTGTAGTAGGAGTAAAAGGTAATGCTGGACAAGCTAACTATGCTGCTTCTAAAGCTGGAGTTATCGGATTCTCTAAATCTATCGCATTAGAGTTAGGTTCTCGTAACATCCGTTGTAACGTTGTTGCTCCTGGATTTATTGAGACAGAAATGACTGGTAAACTTCCTGAAGATGTAGTAAAAGGATGGAGAGATGCTATTCCATTAAAACGCGGAGGTACTCCAGAAGATATCGCAAATACTTGTGTATTCTTAGGTTCTGATATGTCTGCTTATATCACAGGTCAAGTGATCAACGTAGACGGTGGAATGCTTACATAAGAGTTAACACATAACCAATATATAAAGGCTATCTGAGTAATCAGGTAGCTTTTTTTGTTTATAAGAGGCTTATAGGGTTAAGCATTTAGTATTCTTGTCGTTTTGCTTTGGTTGAGTCCGTACTGAGTCTGTACTGAGTCCGTATTGAGTCCGTTAATTCATACAAAATAACGGACTCAATATAGATTTGCTTCTCATTTATATATTTCTCATACAGTAGGAGCAACTTACTAAACGTGAAGGATGAGTTAAACGTAGGTGTTCATTTTTACAAAATAGATGTTCGGAATTGAACATATTACATGTGTTTGTTTTGTGTAAATGACTTTAAATGAGTTGGTTGTGATTGTTTTGTTGTTTGGTATACTATTGGTTCTAACCTTAATAGACTATAAATTTCTATAGAGATGAACAAGAAGAGAATTAGCCTTATAGGATTGTTATTGAGCGTTTACATCGGGCAAGCCCAAGTCCAAGAAGTCGCTAAAGATACACTTGACACTGGTACAGAATTGCACGAGGTACTTATTCAGAGTTTGAGAAAGAAACAATATGTAGATAAATCAGTATATACATTTGATCAGGATGCTCTGGATAAAGCTAGATATGCCAAGGATCTTCTTACTACTTTACCTAATTTGACATTAGATGCAGTAACGAATACTGTGAAAAGTATTAAAGGTGGGACAACTTTGTTCTTGATAAATGGAATAGAGGTAAGTGATAATCAGATGCGAACTATCGAACCTAAGAATGTAGTACGCG
>JBOFGJ010000966.1:0-6211 GCA_051649065.1 Flavobacterium sp.
CCATACTGACTCCGTTATTTCACTAGATAAAACGGAGTCAGTACGGACTCATAACGGACTCACTACGGACTCAGTCCGCACAAATCAAAAAGGCAAGTCGAGTATAACTCCTATTCTAGCTATACTCGACTTGCCTTTATTATATTTTCTTGTACTTTACTTATGTACTTTTTTTAATAACTCATCACTCTCATTGGTCTACTTCCTCCCATTCTCCCCTTATTTCCTTTATTTTTACTTCCTGCGAACTCATTAAGCTTATAAGTAATAGAGAACATCGCATACCTTTTAAGCACTAAGCTCTCTGAATCTACGATCTGCATTGGGTCTATAGTACGAGTACTACTTGTATTCTGATTTAACACATCATATACTTTCACTTTAGCACTGAACTTATCTTTATAAAAGTCATACGCTAAGCTGATATTCCACATATAAAAGTCTTTCTTAAAACCATTAGCAATCTGAGAATTAAAGTTATAAGCAAAGTCGTTACCGAAAGTTACTTTCTTTGGCCAATATGAAGTCGTCTGTATATTAAATCGATGTGTAAAGTTAGAGGCTTTATCCACAGAGAAGTTAGTATAGTTAGTTGTATTGTGATTATAGTTATAAGAAGGCTTAATAGATAACCATTTACCATAATCATATGTTAGATACACACGAGGTCCTATTGTATTACCTGTAGCAGTATAAGTAGATCCATCTATATAACCATTACTCACTGTCTGGTTATATCTAAGCATAATACCATATCTCAATGCATGCTCTCCCCACTTGCTATTCTTAAACCAATCGCCTGTGATTCCCCACTGATAATTACCCTGAATATTCTTATAGGTAGAGATTGCTTTCTTATCTTCATCATAGATTACAGAGCCTACAATACTGTTATCATACATACTTACATTACCAGATATACTGTACCCTGCTCTAGTCTGGAAGTTATAAGAACGATAACTAACATTAGCATTATGCTGTCCCGTTGGTTTAAGATCAGGATTACCTATCGTAGTACTTAATGGATTAGAAATATCTGTAATATCTAAAAGCTGATTAGCACTCTGATAACTAACGTTATAACGATAGATAGCGAATAAACTATTATCCTTAGACAAGCGATAATTAAACATCGCATTGACATTCGGATTTACATAACGTGTATCTAAGTTATACCATTTCTCATTATAAATAGCCGTAGCTGTATTCTTAACTATCTGGGTATTAGTAGTAACATTAATGTTATACTTATTCTTAACAAGTGCGAAATTTACATAAGGAGACACAGTGTTACCTATGGTTGTATATCTATTTGTTTCTAATACATTCAGATCTGTATATCCCTGTTCTTTCTCGTTGTAATTAAATACTTGGAGATCATTTATATTTTGTCTTCTACTCCACTCCGTACCTACAGAGATACTTAACGAATCTGTGATAGGCTGTGTAAATTCTACAGAGAGACCATAATTATCTGTTGTACTGTAATTCTGTCTATACTGTCTACGCCAATCATCTGCTTTATCAGATTGGTGAAACTGAGTTAGCGATTCTCTCAATGCATCATTAGTTGAGTTTTGATTAGAATTATTCATCTCAACACTAAAAAACTGTCCTTTCTTTTTAAGTTTTCGAGTATAGCGAGCTGAACTACCAAAACTAACGGAGTTGCCCTTAGATGAGTTAGTCGATGTACTGCTATTCAGTTTATCGCCATTGTCATCAAAAGACATTTGATCACTATTACTATTAGAGTAGGTGTGATCTTTACTAAAATTTGGACTAAAATAGAAGGCGTCTTTCTCACCTGTGTAGTCAATAGATAGATTACCTCTGTGCCCTTCGTTCCCTCCTAATGAAGCCGAATTAGAATTAGTACTAAACTGTCCTGAAGGTAAGAACTTAGTGCTTGAAGATTTGTTTGCCTGCTCAGTCTCTGCGAAGTTATAATCATAACTACCATTGACCTTTAATTTATCAGATACATCTTCTACAAAGTTAAGTCCAAACATACGCGACTCAGTTAATCCTCCACGAGAACGTCCTGTACGCATATTATCAAACACCTTATCCATAGAAAACCCCACTGCGTTAATATTATTAGCAGAACCTATTACGCTAACTTTTCTACGCTTATTAAACGTATTTAAGAACAATCCACTCTCATAATGGTCTTCGGTTCCATATCCTCCAGAAACTCTTCCAAAATGCCCTTTATTCTTATCCTCGTCTATCGTGATATTAATGCTCGCGTCGTCAGATCGACTTTTCTCACCAGTAAACTTCTCTTTCTTTGTCTTCTTATCAGTTATCTGTACTTTCTTTATAATCTCAGCAGGAAGATTCTCTAGTGCTACTGCTCCATCTTCATTAAAGAAAGGCTTGCCATTCACAAGGATTTCATTGACAGGCTTACCATTGACAGTGATCTTCTTATTCTCATCAAGTTGTACACCAGGCAAATTCTTTAAGAGCTCTTCTAGATTAGCATCAGGACGAACCTTAAAAGAAGAAGCATTAAACTCTAAGGTATCTTTCTTTATGCGAATAGGTGGAGCCTCCGCTACAATGACTACTTCATCTAGCTGGTTGCCATATTCTTTCAAAATAAGTGTTTTGAGATCAATATCTTCTGTCACTCCCTTATCAAATTTCTTGGTAAAATCTTTATATCCAACCATCGAAATTTTAAATATAGTAGGTTCACTTACTTTATTAAATACCAGTTTAAAGTTCCCCTTAGCATCTGTCATCGTGTACTCTACTAGAGTAGAATCACGCTCTTTAGAAAGATAGACTGTTGCAACCTCTATAGGTTTTTTAAGGCTATCTAGTACAGTTCCAGTCATATTCACCGTACTTTGCGAATAGGCACTAGCAAAGGATATTACTAGAAGTAAGCTCAGAAATTTTCTCATAAAAAAAGCGGTCAATGTTAGTACACAAAGACCGCTTGATTATATAAAATATATTATCTACTATTTTTGACGGAAATAAATCTCAATAGGTACACCACTGAAGTTGTACATTTCTCTTAACTTATTCTCGATATATCGTTTGTAAGGGTCTTTGATATATTGTGGCAAGTTAGCAAAAAATACGAACTGTGGCGTAGGTGTAGGCAATTGCATACAATATTTTACCTTGATATATTTTCCTTTAATTGCTGGAGGTGGCGTGTGCTCTACTACCGGCAACATTGCTTCATTAAATTTAGAAGTCGAAATTCTCGCTTTTCTATTTTGGTATACCTCTACAGCAGTTTCTAACGCTTTTAATAAACGTTGTTTCGTAATCGTAGATGTAAATATAATAGGCACATCAGTAAATGGCGCTATTTCTTCGCGAATTTTATCTTCATACTGTTTAGCAGTCATTGTATCTTTATCAACTAAATCCCATTTATTAACAAGGATTACGATACCTTTTCTGTTTTTCTCAGCTAACCAGAATATACTTTGATCTTGTCCTTCGAACCCACGTGTAGCATCGATCATCAAGATACATACATCACTGTGCTCGATAGCTCTTACAGATCTCATTACTGAATAGAACTCAAGATCTTCTTTTACTTTTGCTTTTCTACGGATACCAGCAGTATCTACTAAATTAAAGTCAAAACCAAACTGAGTAAAACGCGTATCAATAGCATCACGTGTAGTACCAGCTATATCAGTCACGATATAACGATCCTCACCGATAAGTGCATTGATAAAACTAGATTTACCAGCATTAGGACGACCTACCACACAAAAACGAGGTAACTCTTCTTCATCTGCTACAGTTTCTTCTTCAGGAGGAAGAGATTTGATAACTTCATCTAATAAATCTCCTGTACCACTACCACTGATACTAGCGATAGGAAAAATCTCACCTAATCCTAAGTTATAGAATTCGTAAGTATCATCCATACGTTTAGAACTGTCTACTTTATTAACAGCTACTAATACAGGTTTAGTCTCTTTGCGCAATAGGCGAGCTACTTCAGCATCCATTGGTGTGATACCTTCTTCTACATCTACTACAAATATTATTACATCTGCTTCCTCAATAGCAAGGGTAACCTGATGTCTAATTTCACCTTCAAAAATGTCGTCAGACCCTTTAACATATCCACCAGTATCAATTACTGAGAACTCACGTCCATTCCACTCAGACTTGCCGTAGTTTCTATCACGTGTCACTCCACTAACCGAATCTACGATGGCATCTCTTCTTTGAATCAGACGATTAAAAAAAGTTGATTTCCCTACGTTAGGTCTCCCAACTATGGCTACTATATTACTCATAAATATTTTAAATATGTCGCAAAGTTAGTATTTCAATGCGATATTATAATGATTATTTTATTATTCCTTATTTCTTTTGGTTGTATCCAAAACGACGTAACTGATAGTCATTAGATCTCCAATCTTTATTCACCTTAACAAAAAGCTCTAAGTGTACTTTCTTTAAGAAGAATTTTTCCATCTCTTCTCTTGCAGTGATTCCTACACGCTTAAGCGCAGAGCCTTTATGTCCAATGATAATCCCTTTTTGACTATCACGTTCCACCATAATAACAGATTTAATGCGAATGATGTTTTCCTCTTCTATAAACTCCTCTGTCTCTACCTCTACTGCGTATGGTACTTCTTTATCATAGTTAAGCAATATCTTTTCACGAATGATTTCATTCACGAAGAAACGCTCATTCTTATCTGTAAGAGAGTCCTTAGGGAAATAAGCTGGTGATTCAGGTAATAACTCGATGATGCGATCATACACAGCTTGTGTATTAAACTTCTCTAAAGCAGATATTGGGAATATCTCAGCATTGGGAACTTTCTCTCCCCATAGTGCTATTTGCTCTTCCAGTTGCGTCTGATTAGATTTGTCAATCTTATTAAGCAACAACATCACAGGTACCTTAGAATTATTAATTCTAGCGAAGAACGCCTCATCTTTTAACTCCCTCTCTCCTATCTCTACCATATAAATCAATACGTCCGCATCCTCAAAAGCAGATTTAACGAAGTCCATCATTGACTCTTGTAATTCGTATGCAGGTTTAATAATACCAGGTGTATCAGAGAATACGATTTGATAATCATCTCCATTCACGATACCTAATATTCTATGTCTAGTTGTCTGTGCTTTAGAAGTGATGATAGACAATCTCTCTCCTACTAAAGCATTCATTAGTGTTGATTTACCTACATTTGGATTACCAATAATGTTAACGTAACCAGCTTTATGCGTCATATTATTTAATTTTTTCAGTGGCAAAGGTAGTTTATATCAATGACATAGGAAAAATTAAATAAACTTTATAACAACACTTTATATATATTTAGGTTTTAAATTTTCATTGAATATATTGTAACATATATGTAAAAGGGCAAATACAATGCTAGAAGAGCACAATAAACATTGATCTAAAGTAGAATATCTAGACGAAACAGTAAAGAATCCAAACATACATATTAAAGGAACAACAAGTTATTATAGCAATGCTTGGTCAAGTAATTTTGAAAAAAGTGTTGTGAGATACTTACACAGAGGTGATTATAGTGTTCAGATTTGGGAACCTATATGGCATATCGATCAATTATATATAGGATCTCACCTCTGTATATTGACAGAAGTAGTAATTTTAATGGGTGGTAACAATACACACCACACAGATTAGTTTAGCATATAGACTTTTACCGAAACAATACAAGAGTCATATCAAGCTAAGGGAGAAACAATTATTAGCATTGATCTTGGTTAGTGATGCGTTCTATGATTATGGCAGGCATTAAGATAGATGAAGATACTATTATCGCCTCAAGAGCTGTCGTTATAAAGAATATGGAACCTAATAATACAGTAGCAGGTAACCCCGCTAAACCTATAAACAGCTATTTTTAGAAGAAATAACAAAAAAAATTAATCGATTTAAAAATATATAAGGGGCTTGAAGAGAAGCCAAATAAACCTATTAAACAACTATATATCAACGATATCAAATAATTAATTGACACTCATCACAGCTATAATCTGGCCTCATAGAATAAATAACTGCAAAAAATAATCAAATATTAAGGAAACTAGCTTGTGAGTTCCGAATATTCATTCTATATTTGCACCACAATAACGCGGGATAGAGCAGTAGGCAGCTCGTTGGGCTCATAACCCAAAGGTCACAGGTTCGAGTCCTGTTCCCGCTACTAAGTAAAAGCCATTT